>NZ_WBXN01000001.1 GCF_008973465.1 Streptomyces sp. SS1-1
TGGGATCTGGAATGAGACAGGATTCCCTCTGAATACGTCCGGGAATGCGAGGCATTGTGGCTCAGATGGAATTGCGTCCGCATCAGGCTGAGGCTGTCGATAACGTTGTTCGTATTCTCGGGACTCCGGCTGGTGGCCATATGCCGCCAGAGGGGCTGCGTACGCAGGTAATCGCCGCCACCGGCTCAGGGAAAAGCCTCATCGGCGCGGAGTCCGCACGTCGTCTTTCCGCCCGCCGTGTGCTGGTGGTGGTGCCCACCCTGGACCTGCTCACGCAGACGGCCGGCGCCTGGCGCCGGGCGGGCCGGACGGGCGCGATGATCGGCGTCTGCTCGCTACGAGCGGAGGAAAGTCAGGGCCTGCCCTGCACGACCGACCCGGATGAGCTGGTGGCGTGGATGGAGGGGCTGGAGACCGTGACGGTCTTCGCGACCTACGCGTCGGTGGGCCTGCGGATCCTTCAGCGCGCGCACGCGGCCGGCCTCGGTGTATGGAGCCTGATGGTCGTGGACGAGGCGCACAGGACCAGTGGGGATGGTCTGAAGCCGTGGGCTGCCGTGCACGACCAGGCGCAGCTGCCTGCGGAGCGGCGGTTGTACATGACGGCGACGCCGCGGGTGTGGGAGGCGGAGGGTGAGCGGCCGCGTCTGGTGGCGTCGATGGAGGATGGGTCGCCGGTGTTCGGGCCGGTGGCGTACCGGTTGTCGCTGTCGGAGGCGATCGGGCGGGGCATCGTCGCGCCGTACCAGGTGCTGTGTCTCGATATCCGCGATCCAGAGCTCTATGCGGCGCTGACCACGGAGGCGACCGGCTCTGATGCGGTGCGCGGGGCGCGGCTGGCGGCCGTGCAGAGCGGGTTGATGCGCGCCGCGGCTGAGGAGCGGTTTCGGCGGGTGCTGTCGTTTCACAGCCGGGTGAGCGAAGCCGAAGCGATGGCGGCCGCCGTGCCGGTGACCGCGGGCCGGCTCGCTGAGGACGACCCCGGCACCTACCCGCCTGCGGACCGGGTGTGGGCGGACTGGCTCTACGGCGACCACTCCCCCGGACACCGCCGCCAGGTACTGGACGAATTCGCCTCCGACTTTCTCGGTGGGTCCGGCTTTGAGAGCCGGGATGTGCGGGCGGAATTGCGGGTGCTTTCCTCGGTCCGTGTTTTGGGTGAAGGGGTGGATACGGCCGAGTGTGATGCGGTCCTTTTCGCGGATGCTCGCGGCTCGATGGTCGATATCGTGCAGATGGTCGGGCGTGCCCTGCGGCTGGATCCGGGGCGTGGAAAGCTGGCCACGTTGATCGTTCCGGTATTCCTCGGGCCGGACGAAGATCCCAACGAGCTACTCACCTCTGATGCTTATGGCAGCCTGTCGAAGGTGCTCGGAGCCCTGCGGGCGCACGATGCGGAGACGATCGAGGCTCTCGCCGATCCCCGTGTGCGCAGTGGCAGTTGGCGTCCCGAGGGCGTCGACGGCGACGGGCTGGTGCAGGACGCTGAGGGGGAGGACGGCCAGGAGCAGGACCTGGTTCCGCCGGTGGGGGCCGCGGCGGCGGGAGTGCTGCGGTTCACCGAGGAACGCGACCCTGCCGCCCTCACCCAGTTCGTGCGACTGCGGGTCATCGACCCCGAGGGGGCGTATTGGCGGCGCGGTATCGAGGCGGCCAGGCGGTGGCTGCGCGAGACCGGCAGTACGGAGCTGCGGGTGCCGTTCACGTATGTCACGCCGGAGGACTGGCCGGGCGTGGGCTCGCATCCGCTGGGGGTGTTCGTCGCTGATCAGCGGAAGTACTACGCGGCCGGGGTTCTGGAGGCGTCGAGGGTGGCGGAGCTGGAGGCTCTGGGCATGGTCTGGTCCGTGCATGCATCCGCGTGGGAGGCCGGCCTGGAGGTGGCCCGCTCCTACGCCGACACGCATGGGCACTTCCTGCCGCCGGCGTCCGCGGTGTGGGGCGGGGACGGTTTCCCCATCGGGGTGTGGGCCAAGAACCAGCGTGCAGCGGCCAAGAAGGCGCGTGAGAACGCCGTACGGCGCGCGAACGGGGAAACGGGGGTGTCCAGTGCCGGGGAGCTTTCCCCGGCGCGGATGGATGCGCTGGACGAGATCGATCCTGGGTGGTGCCCGGCGTGGGAGATCGGGTGGCAGAGGTGTTACCGGCTCACCCTCGCCCACGTGAAGGCTGGCGGGGCTCTCCCGGCCGGCACGGGAGAGGTCGTCGTCCAGGGCGAAGACCTGGGGACCTGGATCGCAGGGCAGCGCGCCGGGTGGGATCGGCTGGTTCCGGCCCAGCAGTGGCTCCTGGAATCCCTCGGGATCGACTCCGAGCAGGGGCGGGAGCTCCGGCCGGTGCGGCGGTCCCAGGACGAGATCTGGGAGCAGAACATGGCCGCAGCCCGCCAGTTCCACGCCCGCGAAGGCCACCTACGCGTCCCCCGCCAGCACCGCGAGGAAATCGACGGCAAGCAGCTCGGGCTGGGATCGTTCATCGCCAACGCACGCCGCCGCGCAGCCAAACTCAGCCCTCAACGCAAGGCCGCGCTGGACGCCCTCGGCATGCGCTGGTGAAAGGCGGTCGAGCACGGGCCAAGATGTCACGTGTTGGCTACCACGGGCGGTGGAGTTGTGTGCGTTCTGCGGCGAGCTGGTTGATGAGGTCGGCGTCGTTGGGGGGCAGGGGCCGGCTGAGACGGTGCGAGACGTCGCGGTGGAGGCGTAGCGCGGCGCTGTCCCCGTCAGCGGCGAGAAGAGCTGACCACAGGGGGGTGTCAGGGGCGGTGTCGCTCTCCACGAGCGACAGCAGTTCCACCTTGTCCTCGTGGTCGAGGCGACCCAGCTGGTGCAAGCCGGTCTTCTGCTGGATTTCCGACCAGGTGGTGGTGCGTTGCTCGCGGGCCGCCTTCTTCAACGCACCGCGGACGGCCGGAGCGAGTTTCTGCGCCTTCTCCACGCGGGCCTGGAGGACGGAGCGTTCTTTGGCCTCTGCCTTCTCGGCTGCGCGCCTTTCTGCTCTCTCGGCCCATTCGCGTTCTGCAGTTGCGCGCCGCTCTGCCCTCTCACGGTCCTCGGCTTCGCGCCTGGCGGCCCTCTCCTGCTCCCGGGCCGCTCGCTCCTGCTCCTGAACACGCCGGGCTCGGGCCTCGACGGCAGCGACGATCTCCCTTTCCTCTGCCGAGGCGTCGGGGTCCTTCATCAGCTCAGCGGCCTGCCTGTACAACTCAGGGGCCGGCCGTTCCTGAAGCCGTTCCACGACAGCCCGCCGACGCCGTGCGCGCTCCTCCAGCCAGCGCTCACCGCGGCCCAGGGCGATGCGCAGCCTTGCCGCTTCGTGCGGTTCCTGGTCGGCCTCCAGGAGCCGCCGGATGGTCTCCACTGCGGGCAGGACTCCCCTTGGATGGTCACGCAGGGCGATGTCGAGACGAAGGAGCGCCCGCCGGACGGAATCGGCCTGCCGCGCCACGGACGCGGTGTGGGCGGTGGAGGGGGCTACGGTCACGATCGCCCGCCCCGCCGGAGCGGTCACCTGCTGTACAGCGGGGGCCGGCGCGTGGATGGCGGCGGGCTTGGTCGTGTGGAGCAGGTTCTCGGGGGTCAGGACGGCGTCGACCAGGCTGCCCCAGGTGGTGCCCTCGCCGGGGAGCTCGGTGCCGAATTGCATGGTGCGGCCGCCCTCGGGACGGTCGTCGAAGCGGATCCGGTGGACGTAGCCGCGCTGGGCAAGCACGCCCGGGGCCATGCGTACGCCGGGCCCCAGAATGGTCTCCCACGCCTCGTTGTTCCAGGCGACGGGTCGGTTTCGGTCGAGGTGGACCAGGAGTGACCGTCCGTCCTCCAAGCGGATCACCACAGCGGACCCGCGCGGCTCGGGGTAGGTGAACTCGGCAGCGATGCCGAGCTCACGCAGCCAGGACGCCAAGTGGG
The DNA here is from genome assembly GCF_008973465.1 of Streptomyces sp. SS1-1. NCBI lineage: Bacteria > Bacillati > Actinomycetota > Actinomycetes > Kitasatosporales > Streptomycetaceae > Streptomyces > Streptomyces sp. SS1-1. The sequence continues at coordinate 3,909 of NZ_WBXN01000001.1, forward strand.
CCTTGGCGAAGAGATGGTCGGCGCTGTCCTTACCGCGCTCCTTGCGGCCGCACTGATGGCCTTCCCCGCCGCTTCCGTAGTGGGCGAAGTGGCAGATCTTGTCGGTGCACCGCCTGGTCATGAGCTGACGGCCACACCCGCCCTCGAACATGGTGCCGCACCAGATGGTGACGTCTTCGTGCTCACGCCGGAAAGCATCCAGTTCCTCAGGGGTCTCAGGACACAGAGCTGGCTCGTCAGAGTCCGGGCTGCCGAAGACCGCGGTACGGATGAGGCGCCTGTCCATCCTGCTCCTGTTGCTCCAGGTGAGTGACTTCTCATCATTGTGCTCCCGGGCACTGACAACAGGGCCGCGACGCACAGCAACGCACCACTGTCAGGAGAACGCAGTCGGCCCCTATGGGACGGCGGCGTTGGACGATGCGGCCCCCGAGCCGGGCCCCCGGGGGATGTCATGGCTGATCCCCCCGGGGGCCTGCGGCATCTATATGCCCTGCCAGGACGCGAGCGGATTCCCTCGCTGACCGGTGACTCGATCGGCCTCCTCACCCTGATCCTGATCACCGCGTGTCATGGGCTCGGTGCGGGTCCGGGTGCCGCTGGTCGCGCGGCTAGGCCGGTACTCGTGTAGCGGCCCGCACCAGCCTGCCTCGGATAGGGCGCGTCGTGTCAATGTTCCTGCTCCGCTGCGGGCTTGCGCCGCTAACACCTGACTCGATCACAGTGCGTGCCAAGGATTCTCCTGCTTTGGCACTGTCCAACCGCTGCTTGAACGCACCAGTGGGTGAAGCCTCCGTCTCTGGCCCGCCTTGTCTTTGTGGAGTTCCGACGTGACCGCGCCCCTCATCCCTGACAGCCTCAGCCCCACCGCGCTCGCAGGCCTGGCAGTACTCCCCGTGTGGGTCGTGCTTGCCCTCGCGCTGCCTCGAGTGCTCACTGCGGTGAGCCAGAGCGTGAGCGAGGCCCTCGCGGCTTTCTCCCGCTTTCGTACGGAGTCGATGCGGCGCCGGCACGAAGACCGTCTTCTCAGTCAAGTCACCGGGGCGGCAGAAGGCTTGGGCCACCTCGAACGCGTACGCAAGGCCACCCCACCCCCCACCGACGCACCGGCCGTCGAGACGGCGGCGCGGACGGATCCGCCGCCCGGATCACCTCCATGACCGCAGCCGGTCCTGGGCGCCTGGGCGGACAGGCGGACAGTGGCTGCGCGTCGCGTTTGTAGGTCCGTATGGCCGGAGCAGGGGCCTGGCTCGTGGTGGAGGCCCGTCGCCATCCGACAGCTGGCGACGCTCTTGTCGCGTGGGAACAGCGGGAACAAGCCGATGATCTTCTCGGCCCTTTGTTTACGTTCGGTCCAGGGCATGTGGAGCGCAGAGCGGCTCGTGTTGTTGCGCCTTTTGATCGTTTTCGCGCGAGAGCGGGTCCTGGTGACGTGTGCTCAGGAGCCTGATCTGGCTGGTGAGTTCGTTCTCACTGCTGATCTGCGCGCGTAGAGGAGAGGTGCGGTATGTGTCTCGGAATTGACGCCTGTGGATGCCGCTACGATGGTTCCCACTCCTTCCCATCGAGGGGCCCGGCCGACTCCGCGCGGGTCGACCGAACCCGGGAAAGGAGGACGACCATGTCGGTCGAAAGCTCGCCCCCCGCGGGCGAGAAGGAGCCCGGCAAGAAGCGTTACCGCCGGCGGCTTACCCGACTGGCGCTGAAGGCGGCCATTGCGGCTGCAGTTCGCGCGCTGTTCGAGTGGCTCTGGCCGTAACGAAAACGGTCCCGGCTGCGCCAACAGCCGAGACCGCTTCTGGTCGGACAAGGTGCCGTGTGCTCGAACCGTGGCAGGGGAGGGCACGCGGCATCTTGGTTTTCTGCAACAGATGAGTACCCCCGGCCAGGGGGCGCATCCGAGCTTTTGGTTCCATGTGCAGGGTTGCACATGGCTCCCAGCATGGGGAGTCAGCGCTCTCATGCCAACCATCTTTTGCATCTCAACAGTACCCAACTGAGGCTCCCGCCTACAATCAGGCTGCGGTATTACGCCTCACGCAGAGCCGCCTCACAAGGCAGCATGGTGAGCCTCCATGCACTTAAGCAGTTCCACGATTGGTCAGGATGCCATGGCACGGGGTGTCACAGGCTTCGACGGCGCGGCCCTGAAGTCCGCCCGTTTAGAGGCTAAATGCGAGGAGCACGGCCATACGCTGACCGCTGCCTGCCTGGCACGCAGCGTCGGCACGTCCAAGGCACTGATTCTCAGCTACGAGAACGGCCGCAGCAGTCCCTCCCCGGTGCGCCTTGCGCAGCTCGCCGCCTCTGTAAAAGTGCCGGCCACCGCTCTGCTGACCAGCGACATCCAGCTCTGCGACCTGCGGGTGGCGCGCGGGCTGACCATGAGCGAGGTTGCGTCCAGGCTTGGGGTCGCAGTGAACACCTATCGCCGGATCGAGCTCGACGGAGCCCTGCCCAAACGGCGTGCCGGGATCATCTGGGACCTGGCGGGGGTCTTCCACGTGGATCACACCAGGCTCCACAGCGCTTTCAGGCGCATCCCCGCAGTCGAGACACGTCTGAGGCTCGCCACCTCTCTGCTGAGTGACGTGGTGGCGCAGGCGCTCAAGCCGGGGGCCTTCGCACCGGTCGAGGACACAACGGCCGAAGCGCACGGCCTGGCCATCCTGTTCCGGTCCAGGCCGACGGTCGTGAGCCGACTGCTGAACATCCATCTGTCGGACCTTCGCCAGATCGCTTCCCAACGGGCCCAAGTCCAGGCACGACTGGACTTCTCAACAGCCAGCCACCGGTTCAACCAGCACTACGAGCGGGAGTTGCACAACCTGCAGGGCGAGATGGACAGGATCCAGCGGCAGGGGCCTGAACTCCTGGAGCAGTACCTGACTAACCCCATGTCCCAGCAGTGCTGGCAGACCCTCGTGCAGCTCTACACCGCAGGACCGATGGGGATGGAGCCTCAGCAGTTGGAGGCCTCGACCGTCGCCTCGCTTGAGAAGATCTTCGACTACTACCTCATCGAGAGAACGCTGAGCAGCGTCACTCTCTCCGCAGGCGGCGTCCTCTTCTTCGTCGACACGCTGCCCTACTACCGGGCCATCTATCCCATCCAAGGGGCTATCCGCCCCGACATGCAGCACTACGGCTGGCTTCCCTCATCCTTTCCGCGGGCTTCGATGCTCCGCCGGCACCTGCGTACCGCGCACGTCCTGGGACACGACCCGTACTTCTTCTGGAACGACAGCCGCCTGACCAACCGCCGCTGAGCGACCACAGACACACGACACGGACCTCCGCGTTCAAGCTCTGCTACCCGATGCCGTCCGGTGGTGGCAGGAGCGGCCCCGGGCGCAAGACCGGTCGGCGTTACGGGTGGGAATGACCCGGTTGCGGGCGCTGGAGGTCGGGGTGGCTGATGGTGCTGGCGTAGCGGTGGGCGGTGCGGGTGCTGATGCCGAACAGGTCCCCGAGTCGTTTGGCGTCGCCTTCGGTGGCGAGGGCTTCGTGGAGCAGGCGGTCGTTGCGCAGGGAGCGGCAGGTCAGGTGGGGGCCGAGGTGCAGGTTGATCCATCGGTGGCCGACGTGCGTGGTGGTGTTGGCGCTGCGGAAGTGTACGAACAGGTGCGGGTTGGCGGTGTCGGGCCAGTGCCGGCGGCGATGCTCGAGGTAGGAGGCCAGGCGATCGCGGACCGGGTCGGCGAGGGTGATCGTGCGGCCGTCGACGTCGAGGCGGGCGCCGTGCAGGTGGGTGAGCTGGAGGTGTTGCAGCTGGTGTGCGGACAGAGCGTGGAAGGCGATCAGGGCGCACAGCAGGGCCTGGGCAGGGTCGGTTGAGGTGAGGGCGTGGCGGACGTGGTCCACGCGCAGCGGCATCGGGATGGTGGGGTCCGGGTGAGCGGTCTTGATCTTGCTGGCGGGGTTGGTGAAGACGCGGCGGTGGGCTTTGAGGACACGGAAGAGCGAGCGCAGACCCTGGCCCATCTGAGTGCGTGCGGCACCGGCTGCGGGGAGCACGGCACGGACGTCGGCGGGGGTGATCTCACGCAGGGACGTCTTTCCCTGGGCGGCCCACTGGGTGAGGGCGGGCAGGGCCCAGCGCAGGTGGAGTCGGGTGGTGGTCTCGGAGCGGGGCCGGCGCCGCGGCATGGTGGCGTGGCCGTCTCGCATGACGGCGTACCAGGCCCACACCTCACCGGCCATCGCGGCGGGCAGGTGGGTGATGCGTGAGGCGGCCCAGGCGGTGAGGGTGGGAACACGGTCGTCGTCGGCCAGGAGGCCGGCCGCCTCGAGGACGTCCGTGACGTGCGCGTGGGGCAGGTTCGCCTCCGTCAGAACCGCGAGGTCGTCGGCGGTGACGGCCGCGCCGGGAGCGGTGAGGAAGCCGAGAATGATGGTGACGCCGGTCCTCACGCGCCAGGTCAGATCCCGGCTCCACCCGTGGCGGGCGGCCCGCTCGATGGTGAACCGGTCCACCCAGGCGGCCAGGTGAGGGTCGGCGCGCTCGGCCAGGCCCCGGAAGCCGCCGCGGCGGCTGAGGGTGCGGGCGGCGGTGAAGAGCAACAACTGGCGGTACGCCGGCGGCGGTGCCGGGAGGGGGCGAGAGGGAGCGGGCGCGGTCATCGCAGCGCCGCGGTGGCGGCTGGAGAACAGATCAGCGATGAACAGCTGCTGCCCACTGCGCGCGACCTCGCTGTAGGGGGTGCGCGCGTGCGGGCTGCGGATCAAGGCGGTCTGCTTGCGGCACAGCCGGCACACCCCGTCGGCGTCCAGGACCGCCGTATGCGCGCACACCGCGCAGGGGCCGATACGGGTGTATTTGCGGCACCAGGAAGCGCAGCCCTTGCACCGCCAGCCCAGATTCCGTGTCGCACCCCAGGCCAGGCAGCCGGTACACGAATCCGGCGGCGGGATCGCGCCCGGGTGGCAGCGCATGCACAGCCCCGCAGCCCAGAACAGACGGGACGACCCGCAGCGCAGACACGGCGGCGCCGCCACCGGCCCGCCCGGCCAGCACGTGAAACAGAACTCCACCCGCGCCATCGCCGGCGGCCGCACCCCACACACCCCGCACCTCGCCCTGGCACGCGCCGGACCTTTCACAGCGGCGGCACCAGACGCGTCCGGGAGAGCCCTGCGGCCGCGGGCAGAAAAGGCGGCGCGGCCGGCTGGTGGCCGGCCGCAGGAGCGAAGTGAGGCGGCGGGGCGGGTTCCTCCGGCACCAGCAGATCCGACGGCCGGCAGGCCAGCACCGCGCAGAAGACATCCAGATCCTCAAGGCGGACCGTCAGGGGCCTGCCCGACCACAGATGGGACATCTTGCCCGCGCTGACCCTCAGCCCCTGGCCGGCCAGCCGGCGGCGCATCTCCGCGGCCGTGACAATCCCCCGCTCGACAGCCCGCGCCCTCAGCTCCCAGCGCATCAGCCGCCCACCCCCAGACGAGAAGCCACCCGCGCGTTCGCCCGCACCCACGCCTGCTCGATGTGCTCGCTGCGCACATGGACGTAGCGGGTCGTCGTCACCAGCCACTCATGCCCGAGCAACTCCTGGATCGCCTTGAGATCCACCCCCCGCTCATACAGCGACGACGCACAGAAATGGCGCAGCGTGTGCGGGGTCAACCGGCCCGCCCACGCGGGCAGATGATGCAGCACAGCCCCCGCCAGTGCCGCACGCAGACTCGACGCCGCCACCCGGGACGGCCGGCCGTCCGGCCGGCGCCGCTCACTCGGAAACAACGGGGCACCCGCCGCACCCAGATCGTCACCGAACCGCGGACGCAGCTCCGTCAGCCACCACTGCAGCAGCACATCCACCCCATCGATACCCGGCACCAGCCGAGCCCGGGGCCCCCGCCCCATGCTGCCCTTGCCGAACCGCACATGCAGCTTCCCGAACCCGCCCAACTCCGGCCGCCAGTCCGCCACATCCAGCATCACCGACTCATTGATCCGCAGGCCCGCCCGCCGCCACAACGACGCCACCACATAATTACGGGCCGCCGGCAGATACTTCCGCGCACCCGCCACCTGCCCCCGCCAGCCGTCGAACAAGCCCGCCACCTCCGCCACCGACGGCGGAACCCGGACCATCCCGTAATCGGTGTGCCGGGGCCGGTTGAACTCATCAACCGGCTGCACCACCACCCACCCCGTACGGGCATACACCTCCTGCTGACAGCGGGCCAGCACAAAGCCGTAGAACCGGGCGACCGTGTTGGCCCGGTCATACACCGTCGCCCGCGCCAACCCCCGCACCCCACGCAAATACACCAGCCAGCCATCCACCACCGCCGGCCGCACCGTCCACAAGCCTGCGCCCACAAAGGCAGCGAACTCCATGAGGACCTGACGGTCCTCCGCCAGCGACCGATCCGAAACCCCCGCCCCCGCCCCCGCGAGGACGAACCGGTCCACCAACTCCCCATCCAACCCACCCGGGCCCGACCGCCCACCGGTCCCTGGCCCGGACGACTGCACCACCCGCAACACCACACCCACCCCCCGACCTCGCCACACCCCCTCCGGGATACCCCGCACCCATCAGGAATCCCGACGCCCACCGACCAAACCAACCGACCGAGCGAACCCAAAACTCCCAGACCAACACACCAACCAGCCACCACACCACCACCCACCAACCCAGCACCTTTCGCACACGAGGTACGTGATGCTCTTTCGGCGGTGGCGGGTGGACCCGCAAGAGGACGCAGGAGGCGTCACCGTGTTCGTCGCGGTGTGCGTCCTGGCGTTGATCGGCATCATCGGCGTCGCCGTGGACGGCGGCGGCAAGATGCGCGCCATCCAGCGCGCCGACCACATCGCCGGGGAAGCCGCCCGGGCGGGCGGGCAGGCCATCGACCCCGCCGAAGCCATCCGTGGCAACGCGATCGTCGTGGACCCGCAGGACGCGGCGGCCGCCGCCCAGGCCTATCTGCGATCCGCCGGCGCAACCGGCACCGTCAGCGTCTTAGGCGACGGCACGACCCTCAGCGTCCTTGTCACCGGCTCCTACGACACGACGTTCCTGGCAGCGCTCGGCATCGACTCCCTGCCCGTGACCGGCCACGGCAAGGCGAGCCTCCTGCACGGCGTCACCGCTCCCGAAGGAAGCTGATGCACACCACCACCCGCTCCCCCGCCGCAGCGGCAGGCCACACCCTGGGCCGTGTCATCAAAGCCGGCTCGAGCCTTGCCGCCCTGACGGCCTCGGTCGCGGGGCTGCCGCTGCTGCTGGCCTGGGCCACCCCGGTCATCTGGACGGCAACCCACGACGACCTCACCCACCTGCTGGACCGTCAGGACACCGGCAGCGTCTTCCTGCTGCTGCTCGTCTGCACCGGTTGGATCGGGTGGGCGCAGTTCAGCTACTGCACCGTCCGCGAACTGATCGCGCAGCTGCGAGGGCACACCTGGCACGCCCCGCGAGGCCTGGGTGCCTCGCAGCGAGCCGCTGCCCTGCTCGTGGGCAGCATCCTGGTGCTGCTGCCCACCAGCTCGGCGATCGCCTCCGACGCCCAGGCCGCACCCGCATCCACCACCGCACGCATCCCCACGGCCCACGATGACTCGCAGGAGAGCGGCCCCACCGGCCAGACGTCACCCGCATCCCCCGCAAACACCCCTGCCTCGCCTACGTACACAGTGCGCGAGATGCGGCCGGCACAAAGCCTGTGGGCCATCGCCGAACACGCGTTGGGGGACGGCGAGCGATGGCGGGAGATCGCCGACCTCAACGAGGGACGGACCATGACCGACGGCACCGTCTTTCACGCCAACAGCTTTCTGCAGCCCGGCTGGCAACTGCACATGCCCGCGACCGCTATGGCCGCACAAGGTGCCCGTACCCAGCTGGGCGAGCGCGCCCCGGCCGGCGACGAGCAGAAGGGCCAGCACGTCGTCACCGTCCAACCCGGCGACTACCTGTCGAAGATCGCAGAAGCAGAACTCGGCGACGGCGACGACTGGCCGCAGTTGTTCCAGGCAAGCCGGGGCACGCCGCAGCCGCACGGACTGCCCGAGATCACCGACCCCGACGTCATCCACCCCGGACAGCAGGTCACCGTGCCCGGTACCCACTCCGACCAGCCGTCCCACGACCACGACCAGGACCAGGACCAGGACCAGGACCATGGTGAGGAGTCCGGCAGCCAGGAGACCATTGCCCCGGGCGCCCAGAACCCGGACGACACGCAGACTCCGGGCGCCAGCAACGAGGGTGCGCCAGCGCCCGCCCCCAGCCGGACGGCGCCCGCACCGCGGACGTCGGCGCCCGGCGTGCCGTCCCGTCGCCCGGCCGACCAGCCCGGGCAGGATCAGTCCTCACCGTCCGCTGCCGCGTCCGCGACACCCGGGCCCAGCGCGGGCACGTCGGCTTCTGGTGCCACACCGTCGGCGCCGGCCGTGCCGTCGGGCTCCGCTGCATCCTCCCCCGCCGCCACGACGCCCAAGCCCCCACCGGCAGCTTCGGCCGACAGTCCGCTGAACCTGCGCACCGTCCTCGGTGCCGGCGCGCTGCTCGCCGCCGCCATCACCGGGGCCCTCGCGCTGCGCAGGACCCTGCAGCGGCGCCGCCGCATGCCTGGCGAGAAGATCGCCATTGCGTCGCAGCCGTCCACGGCAGAGGCACAGATGGCGGCGGCCGCCGAGCCAGGCGGGGCGCTCCGCCTGGACGTGGCGCTGCGGACCCTGGCCCACCAGACGGCTCAGGAAGGCGACGCCGGAGCCGTGCCGCCGCTGCGGGCCGCCCGGATCGGGGCCCGCACGGTGCAGGTGCTGCCCGAGGACCTGGCCCACAGGCCGCAGGCGCCGTTCGTCTGCGGGGAGGACGCCTGGTGGGTTCTGCCCTCCGATGCGGTCCTCCTGGACGAGGAGGCTTCCCGCGACGTGCCCGCACCGTATCCGGGGCTGGTCACGATCGGCAGCACCGAGGCGGGTGACCTGCTGCTGGTCAACCTCCCCCAGTTGCCCGCGCTGCTGCTGGACGGCAACCCGCTCCACATCACCGAGGTGTGCACCTCGCTCGCCCTGGAGCTCGCCATGAGCCCCTGGGCGAGCGATGTCGAGGTCGTCACCGTCGGGTTCGGCGAGGACCTGCCACAACTGCTGCCCACCACTCGGATCACCCACATGCGGCAGGCCGCGCACGCGCTGCGTGATCTGAGCGAACGGCTGCTGGAGGCGCACCAGATCCCCGAAACCCGGCATCAGCCCTACCTGCTGCTGTGCACGTCCGTCCTGGACGAGGACACGGCCTGGCAGTTCGCCGACGTGATCTCCCGGGCCGGGGCGGTGCCCGTCACCCTGATCGCCCCCGCGACGACGGTGGCCGCTCGTTTCCCCGAGGCGGAGATCCTCAACGCCTCTCTCAGCGAGCCGCAGCCCCTCGAGTGCGCCGGCACCGACATCACGGTGCAGCGCCTGGAGCACGCCGCCTACCTTCAGATCACCACCGCGTTGAAGATGTCCGGGCAGCCGCCCCACCCGGCCGGCGGCCCCTGGCAAGACGTCCCCGACGAGCACGACACGCAACAGCCCAAGCACCCGTCGCCGCAGAAGTCCGCGCCCGCGACCACTGCCTCCTCGATCCCCTCACCGGCAACGGCAACGGCAACGGCAACGGCAACGGATGTGAGCAGCGGCATCTTCCCGGCCGTGCTGGCCGCCGGCACCGATCCGTCCGAGCTTCGGTTCCTCTCCCCCACCCCCACGCCGTCGACCCGGCACGACGAAACCGGACCGGGCGCCGAAGCAGCGGTGCCTGCCTCCCCGGCGGCCACCGGGGAGGGCGCCGGCACGGCACAAACCGCGGTAGCCGACCTCCCGGGGGCGGTCCTCGAAGAGCCCGCGGCGCCGCAAGGAGACGAGAGCGAAGCACGAGACCTGCACGCCCCGCAGATCCGGGTGCTGGGGCCGGTCGAGGTGACGGGGGTGGACAGCACCGGGCACGGCCCCAAAATGGCGCAGCTGGCCGCCCTGCTGTACTTCCGGCCCGGGCGCAGCGCGGACGTGCTGTGTGCCGACATGGATCCCGTCAGCCCATGGTCGACCAGCACCCTCAATGCCCGCATGCAGGGCCTGCGCAGCTGCCTGGGCAGCGACCCGGCCGGCAACCTCTACGTTCCGCGTCGCAAGGCGCGCGAAGACCCCTACCGGCTGGCCCCCGGCGTCCGCTGCGACTGGACCCGCTTCCTCCGACTCGTCGAAGGCGCCCTGCCGCAGGGCCCAGCCGGCCTGACCGACCTGGAGAAGGCACTGACACTGGTGCGTGGCAAGCCCTTCGGCGGCCGGCCACTGCCCTGGGCCGAGCCCCACGCCCAGGAAATGATCACGCGGATCATCGACGTCGCCCACACCATCGCCACCCATCGCATCCCCCCAGGCCCCCACCACGACCTGGCCGCCGCCCGCCGAGCCATCACCACCGGCCTCGACGCCGACCCCACCGCCGAACTCCTCTACCGCGACTGGATGCGCCTGGAAGCCGCCCACAACAACCGCACCGGCCTGCACACCGCCATCACCCGCATCCAGCAGGTCAACCGGGACCTGGACTGCTCACTGGAGTTGGAGACCTCCCAGCTCATCGACCACCTCCTCAACCACCCGAACACAGCAGAAAACACGACCCATTAGGGCGTGTGCCGGGCATGCTGCAGGCCGGCTCACGCGAGTGCGCGGGGGCGGGGGCGGGCTGTGAACGCTCCCCGCCTCGTCGCCCCTCGCCCGCGTCGGGGCCCACTTCGACGGCCCACCTCGTAGAACATCTGGAAGTCCGCGCCACAGGAACGGCCCGACCGATCCGCGGAACGCCACCCACGGCTTCGGGTCACGGGCGCGGGAAGCGGGCGCGCACGGCGTTGATGCAGGTGTCCCGGGAGGTGGGTCCGCCGAATCGAAGGCGGTCATAGCCCGTGAACGCCGGCTCCAGGGTGTCGAGTTCGTCGACAAGAGCGTGCAGCCGCTTCGACCATTGCACTGAACCGGCATCCGGCTCGTTCACTGCGGCACCGATCGCGGTCGTCAGGGAATCCTTACGCTGAATGGTGGCGGGGGTCACGGAGTGCAGGCACACGTACTGTCCGCTGAGATACGCATTCCACTCCGCCTTCCCCGTCATCGGGTCGGCCCAGTGAGCGGTGAACCATGCTTCGAGCAGGTCTACGCCGCCGGCCTCGTCGGCGAGAGCGAACAGGTCGGCCGGTACCATCTCAGCACCGTCGGAGCGCAGATATCCCGGAAGCGGCAGACGCTGCTCGAGCATCAGCCGGCGGACCGTATCGGCTTCGCGGCCATGGACTGCGCACAGTTCCTCCAGGGCAACGAACTGTGCGCTGACGTACACGTCATCCGCGTCGGTCATCGGATGGCCGCCGTTGACCTCGCTGAACCGCTCGGCGAGCTGCTGCTTCAGGTCCGTCTCCGACACAGGGGGCCTCCGGCGTCATCGGCGCGGGCGTCTCCCGCACAGGGGTTCTGCACGCTACAAGCCGGACGGTTCGGCACCCACCGAACAATCGATGAAACCACGAAGAACCAGGGCACCTCGCTCTCACCTGCGCCCGCCGAACCACGATCCTCGGCATTGACCGGGCGATACGCAGCACCCCACCATGCGAGCCGACCAATCAGTGCTCACAGCCGTGCGCTACCGCACCCGCGTGTTGGGCCAGGCGCCACTGTTCTTGGCTTCGCTGCCGGGGTGCAGGGGTTGAAGCCGACGGTGGTCAGCCTGCCCGCGAGGACCGTTCGTACCAGCGCATGATGACCTTCAAGCCGGGCGGGTGCGTCAGGCGGGGTGTTCTGCCGTGGCTGGCCAGACCCCCCGTTCACAGAGGTGAAGGACGAGGGCCGCGATGTTCCAGGCGTCGTCCTCGCCCCGGTGGTGACGGCCTTCGAGCCGCTGCCCGGCGATCCCCAGGGCCTGCGCCATACCGGGGCGCTTGCGCAGACCATACGCCTCGGTGAAGACAGCCTTGGCGTTGGTGTGGCAGCGGCCGAAAGGGTAGGGCGTCCGTGTGGCCTGACACTGCCGTGTGAACTGGTGGCGGTCATAGTCGCCCCAACTCACCCACGGCCGGGCGCCCGCGTGGTGCTCGGCCGCCAGCAGCCGGCACGCCTCGGCGAAAGTGACCCCCTGATCGACTTCCTGCTGAGTGAGACCGGTCAGCTCCGTGCAGAACTCACTGACCATGGACCGGGCGGGCCTCACCAGGATCCCGTGCCGGGCGAGGCGCTCACCGGCGGCCAGGTCGACGACAGTCAGCCCGATCTCGATGATTTCGCTGACCTCGCCACGCGGCTGGCCCCCAGCCCAACACGTCGCTTCGACGTCCACGACGTTGACGAGGCCCTCGGCCCAGGCGCTGTCCATGGCAGGCAGCGTAAGGAGGCGCAACAGGCTGGAGCACGTCATTTTCGACCCCGCCCTGACGCGGACCCGCCCCACACCGCCACAAGCAAAAACCTGGCACGACCTCGCCAAAGGAGCCAGATCAAGTTCGTCCGCCATGGAGCCGCTTTCGGCGGCACCGCGCCAGGAGAACTCGCCGTGCAGGTGGTGGGCGAGCCGGCCGACGGCAAACACGAAGACGAGGTCCAGCGGCGCGGCGCTGCGGCGCACGGAGGCGAGCCACGCGCTGCTCATGCCGGTACGCCGCTACGGAGTCCGGGGCGGCTCTGCACGATTCTCACGATCCAGGCCCCCCAGCACGACGCGCAGACTCTGGGTCTACTCCCCTGGCCTGGCGGCGGGCAACCGGGCAGGGTCATGCCGCGGAAGCGTGGTGGAAGAGGGCGATGACCAGGAAGGCGACCGCGCCCGCCGCAATGCTGTCGCAAGATCGCTCACCGGCCGGGCCTCTCCGGGCGCCAGCGGGAAGAGGCCGTGCTCATGGGCACGGCGGGGTCCTGACCGCTCGGACCGCCTCGGCCAAAGACTCCGATGCGTGGCGGCTTCGTCGAGCGCCTCTGGGCACGTGGCGTCGTGCATCGGCCGGGCCCTTGCCAGGAACCGAAAACCGGTGGCCGTGATGTCAGTGTCGACGCCGCGGCGGCCGGTCGGGCACAGGTGCCGCGCCATCAAGCCGCAGCCCTCCAGCCGGCTGACCCAGCGCGTGGTGGACCGGACGCCAAGCCGTCCGGGCCGAAGGGAATGATCGCCGCCTGACGGCCTCTTGCCACGACACGCCGTAGGTCCCCCGAAGGAACTACCCGACAAGTCGACCACCAGGTGCAAGGCAGTTGCCGGACCAGCTACCTCGGGGCGAAGCGACGGCCGAACGCCAAGGCCCTCGACGGACACGGAGGCTTCTGCCAGTCCCTGGGCGAGGCCGGGTCTCGCGACGAAGAGCGCGGCGCCGTGTTGACGACGCGCCCCGACGGCGAATGATCGTCTGCCAAGCTGACGCGATGAGCGTTCGCCCGTTCCCCTCCCGTGACCGCGCGCTGCGGCAGGTCATGCGCCGACACCGCAACGAGATCCCCGCCGCCTTCCGCGCCGCCCAGCCCGGCGGCCCCGAATCAGCACAGCGGATGCGTGCCGTCGTCGCGGCGCTTCCCGGCGCGCCCTCCTATGTCCTGTCGACGCGCCGCTCGGTATAGGGCCGCTCCCCCGCGCCCGCGGCCGTGTCCGAGAGCGAACCTCCCGCAACGGCTGTCCACTTCGGGAGGGCTCACGCACGAGCGGATCACCGAGGCGCGGGACGACGCTAGGGCAGGGTGAAGGACCGGTGCGAACAGCCGCGCCATGCGCCTCGCTCCAGTCGTGTGCAAGCCGATCTTGTTCGCGTTTCAGCGGTGTGCACCGAGGCGGAGCGAAGCGTTTCTCCGGTATGACCTTTCCCCCCACACGAGCGAGACACGGACGAAGCCGCTGATCAGCCCCTGCAGTGGGCGGCTATCAACGGTGCATGGTCAACGCCGTTCTTCGCGGTCTTGCTGCCGCAGCCCTCGCCGTCCTGCCCGTCCTCGCCCCCGCACCCGCGCAGGCCGCCGAGACCCTGCCGCTGGCCGACGCCGTCACCGGCCTGCCCGTGGCCCTCGAATCCCGCGACGGCTACGACCGCAACAAGTTCCGCCACTGGAACACCGGCGACGACCCGGCTGATGGCTGCAACACGCGCGCCGAGGTCCTCCTGCACGAAGCGATCACCCCGCCCACGATCGGTGCCGGATGCCGCCTTGGTGGCGGCAGCTGGTATTCCTACTACGACACCACCGTGGTGACAGCCGCCGCAGGCCTCGACATCGACCACATGGTCCCCCTCGCCGAAGCCTGGGACAGCGGAGCATCCGCATGGACCGCGCAAAGGCGCGAAGCCTACGCCAACGACCAAGGCGCCGAAGCCTCCCTCGTCGCCGTCACCGCACGCTCCAACCGCAGCAAAGCCGACCAGGACCCCGCCCAATGGCTGCCGCCGGCCACCGCCGTGCACTGCCGGTACATCGGCGAATGGGTGGCCACCAAACTCCGCTGGAACCTGACCGTCGACGAGGTGGAGCTCACCGCCCTGCAGGACGCGGCGGCCGGCTGCCGCGGACAGACGGTCACCTACGAACCCGCCCCCTAACAGGCGCCCGGCTTCAGGACATCGCAGAGCCCAGCAGCACTCCCGCAAGCGCTCCCGCGAGGAGAAATGGGCCGAACGCAAGCCTCGAGCGCCGACCGGCCCGGCCCGCCATCACAAGACCGATGCCGTACACCGCGCCGAACAGGCACCCGGCGAACACCCCGACCAGCAGAACCGGCCAGCCGTACCAGCCCAACACCGCACCCAGTCCGAGGGCAAGCTTCACATCACCCAACCCCAAGCCCCCGCTGAACAGGAAGAGCACGAAGAAGCAACCACCCAGAACAAGCAGGCCGAGCAGCGCAGACGTCCAACTGCCCCCGGCACCCGGGAACAATGAGGCACCACCCAGCAGCACACACGCCCCCGCGGCAAGCGGCAGCGTCAGCACATCAGGCAGCCGGTGAACGGAAGCATCGACGACGGCCAGCAGCACGCAGACCGGAGCGAGCAAAAGCCACACCACCAACTCCGGGCGAGCACCGGAAGTGGCTGCGAGCAAGGCACAGACCCCAACCGTCACGGCCGTGATCGCCAGGCTACCGGGGCCGCACCGATCCCCCGCCGAACAGCGAGCCGGGCCAAACCATCCGCCGCCAGTGCCCACGAGAGAGTGGCCCGCCGGACACTGCGACCGCCAGGGATCCCCGACAGGCACCGACAGCCGGTAAGCGGGACGGGATATCAGCACACCCGTGGCACCACCCCACACAACAGCAGCCGTGATCAGTAACGCCTCCACCCCACCGAGCCTAGACGCACCCAGCGGGAATCACGGGGCTACTTCTGACAGAGACGACACGGGCGGCTGTTGCATCCGCAGCCCTCCCTTTCTTCCGCCTGCCATCGCTCAGGGGACTGTAAAACGATCGGTGTAACTCCTGATCAAGGAAAATGCATCGATGACCAGCGACAACGTGACCGAGGCCGAGTCCGTCAAGGCTCCTGAGCCGCAGTCGGCGAAGAAGGTGGACGACCAGCTCATCGACGAGTTGGTCGGCCGCGCACAGGCCGAGGGACTGCAGCTGACCGGCGAGGGCGGGCTGCTCCAGCAGCTGACCAAGCGGCTTCTGGAGTCCGCCCTCGAAGGCGAGATCACCGACCATCTCGGCTATGACAAGCACGACCCGGCCGGGAAGAACGGCGGCAACAGCCGCAACGGCACCCGGGCCAAAACCGTGCTGACGGATGTCGGCCCGGTCGAGATAGCCGTGCCCCGCGACCGCGAGGGCAGCTTCGAGCCGAAGATCGTCAAGAAACGGCAGAAGCGCCTGTCCGGCGTGGACGAGATGGTGATCTCGCTGTCCGCGAAGGGCCTGACGACCGGTGAGGTCCAGGCCCATCTGGCCGAGGTCTATGGCGCCGAAGTCTCCCGCCAGACCATCTCCACGATCACCGACAAGGTCATGGACGGCATGGCCGAGTGGCAGAACCGGCCCCTCGACGCCGTCTATCCGGTGATCTTCATCGACGCGATCCACGTGAAGATCCGCGACGGCGCCGTGGCGAACCGGCCGATCTACGTGGCTCTGGCCGTCACCGTCGAGGGCCGGCGGGACATCCTGGGCCTGTGGGCAGGCGACGGTGGCGAGGGCGCCAAGCACTGGATGCACATCCTCACCGAGATCAAGAACCGTGGCGTGAACGACGTCCTCATGCTCGTCTGCGACGGCCTCAAGGGCCTGCCCGACGCAGTCGAGGCTGTCTGGCCCCGCACTACCGTCCAGACCTGCGTGGTCCACCTGCTGCGGAACTCCTTCCGCTATGCCGCCCGCCAGGACTGGGACAAGATGGCCAAGCTCCTCAAGCCCGTCTACACCGCTGCGACCGAGGAAGCCGCACTCGAGCGGTTCGCGGAGTTCGCCGACGCGTGGGGAAGGAAGTATCCGGCGATCGTCAGGCTCTGGGAGAACGCGTGGGAGGAGTTCACGCCGTTCCTCCGGTTCGACACCGAGATCCGCCGCATCGTCTGCACCACGAACGCCATCGAGTCGGTGAATGCCAGGATTCGGCGGGCAGTCAAGGCACGCGGCCACTTCCCGAACGAGACCGCGGCCTTGAAATGCGTCTACATGGCCATCATGTCGCTGGACCCCACCGGCAAGGGCCAGGCCCGCTGGACCATGCGCTGGAAGACTGCCCTGAACGCCTTCGACATCACCTTCGACGGCCGCCTCTCAGCAGCCCGTCAATAGCCCCAACACCCTGGTTACACCGCTCGTTTGACAGACCCTCGCTCAGCCCGGATGGTCACCGTACGGGCCGCACGATTCCGTTCTGTTCTTATGGGGTGACGTCGGGGGCTCGTGGGGGGTGTCCGCGGTCGATGCTGAAGACGACGCTGCTCCCGGTCTGCAGCGGGGTGGTGAAGATAGCGTGTGCCGCGACCTTTCCGAAGACATCGGGGTAGGTCTGGCCGTAGTGGGCCATGCCGCCAGCACCGAGCCGACTGAGCCCCGACACTTGCGTGTTGAGGATCTGCGCTCCAACCGCCTCTCCGACGGTGAGTCGGTACTCGGCATCCAGGACCGGCCGGAACACGTACACCTGGACGCGGATCTCCCGGTCCCGTCCCAGATATTTGCGGGCCGTGACGGTGAACTCGACCGTGTGGAAGCCGTTGTGGCGGCGTGGTTCGGACACCGGATAGCGGTACTCGACCGCGGGAGCCCCATGCAGGTTCGTCGAACGAGGTGCGGCGGCTCGCAGGACCTGCCCGTCGACGCTCACGTGGCCGACTGTGAAGCAGCCCGGGTCGCCTGGCATCAGGCCTTCGTCGACCTGCCAACGAAAGACGTAACGAGGGTCTCCCTCAAGGCGGGTGAAGGATTCGTCAGTCAGTGAGGACACGCAGATGAATCGCAGCTCGCGCGGTATCTCATGCACCTGATAAGACACGCGCATGGCTTGCCGTGCATAGCCATCCGGGTCGGGGGCTCCGAGGTGGCAGTCCCATCGGTAGCGCGCCAGCGCCCCCGCGAAAAGGTTCTCCCTGATCGGCTCCAGAACTTCACGCAGGGCGTCGTCGATGGCCTGGTCGACCTGCAACGTCGTGTCGCGGATGGTGATCTGTCCGAAGATGAAGCTCACCATCGCGGCCGATACGAGTGTGGTGCCGATGACTTCCAGCGACTTGATAACGACGTCGTCATGGGCGCGGTTGACCGAGAGCACGAGCGCAACCGCCCCTACCACGAACACCAGCAGGTTGTAGATGCGGACGGTGCGCCGCACCTCGTTCATGAGGCGGCGTTGGTCGCTCATCGACGGTCCCGTCACACGGCTTCGCCGAGCAGCCGCCAGACGTCTGCGATGCAGTCTCCGATCTCCATGCCGACGTGCGCCGTGTCTGACTGGTCGTCCGTGAGGAAGACCGCCACCACATCCCTGTCCCGTCCATAGAGAATGCCCGCGTCGTGAGCAAGTCCCCGGAGGCTACCGGTTTTGTGCGCCACGGGCAGTTCGTCCGGCAGGCGCAGCGGGAGCCGGAAGTTACGCATGCTGTTGCGCATGGCCCGAACCATGGTCTGCAGGTGTGGCTGAGATGCGGTGTACTCAAGGATGAGGGACATATCGGCGGCCGTTGTCGTGCTTTGCCGTGCCGGCGCTGCGAGTTCGTCATCAGTGAATCCGACACGCATACAGGTCTCAACCGCTCCGATTCTGTGTGCGGTCTGCGTCACGGCTGTCATGCCCACCCGGTCCGTCAGGTAGGAGCCGATGGGGTTGTCGCTGGTGGAGAGCATGAGGCAGCACAGCTCCCGCAGAGTGAACGTGTGCTGTTCGTCGAATACTTCGAGCAAGGACGGATACGCCGTCGTGCCAAGATCTGATCGAGACACAGTCTGCTCGGCGTCCAGCTGCTCCAGAGTCGTGATGGCCAGGGGAACCTTCATCAGACTCGCGGCCGGGAACACTCGACTGGCATGGCGTTGGACGCACACGGGGCTGCCTCGCAAGGACTGCACCACGACGGCTCTCGAAGGATGGGTACTGACGAATGCGTCGATGCGACTCTCAACATCCATTCCAGCCCCCGTGTTGGCTGTCTCCGGCTGCCTCAGGGTAAGGCGCCGGCGACCTGGGCGTCTATGCGACCCCAGCCCGCAGCCCGGGCCTCGGAAGGCGGTCACGTGTGATCGGTCCTGGTCCGTCCCTGCTGTGCGGGCTCGTCGCGCACGTGCCGATGCGGGAAGAGCGGGGCGGTGCTGTACCGCCTCCGGGGCCAGACGGGCAGGCCCCGGCATTGGGGCGAAGCGCTTCCTCGGTATGACCTTTCGACTCACACGAGGGCCCCTGTAACGAAACCGCTGGCCATGGACCCCGCCGTATCTGCAGCTGTCATCGCCGTGCCCACTGCGGTGCTCGCTGCCACCGCCGCGTACGCCGGGGGCGATCTCAGGCTCGGAGCGCCCATCGCGGCCCTGTTGATGCGGTGCGCCGTCAACATCAACGCGACGCGTATGCCGCCTTCCTGGCGGCTCTCCACGCCTACCAGACGGCAACGCAGTGGGACGCGTGCTACAAGCGCGTCACGGCCGAGATGCACGCCGTCGGCACATCTCCTGTGGACTGGGCCGAGACGGCTGCGGACCGTACCCGCGTGCTGGTCGCGGACGCGTCGTTGGATGACCTGATGCGGACTGGTGCTGCTGTCGACTTGGAGGGGCCCGAGCACATCGCTGCGTGTGCCGCAATCACGTTGGGTACCGCTCGTGAGCTCCGGAGGGTGGCCAGTTGGCCACTCTGGTCTTACGACGATCCCTCCGCTGTGGTTGCAGCGCACGGACGACTGGGGGTCGCGATCACAGATTTCGTACAGGCGGCGCGCGCTCATCTCAACGACTTCGACGGATGAGCCGCCGAGCCTAGTGCGCCTGCGGGCAACCGGCCCTTGCAAACCCAGTTGTCCTGCTCAGGCCTGTGACTGGCTGAGGGTGCGTCCGGCAATGTCCCGGCGGAACTGCGGGGCGTTATTGGCGATGACGTGCCGAGAACGTCCCTACCGGCCAGTGACGCCGTCTCGAGACCGGACCCTGGCGGCTCATGCGCAACAAGGAGAAGGCGTTCCACAGGCAAGCCGACCCACTTTCTCGGCGTGGGCCGTGGGTACGCTGCCTGCATGATTCGCGCTGTGATCTTCGACGTCGGTGAGTGTCTCGTGGACGAGACGACCGAGTACGGCACCTGGGCGGACTGGCTGGGGGTACCCCGTCACACCTTCCATGCGATGTTCGGCGCGGTCATCGCTCAGGACCGCGACTATCGGGAGACCTTCCAGGAATTTCGGCCCGGGTTCGATCTCAATGTGGAGCGGGAGCGGCGGGCGCAGGCAGGACGGCCGGAGGCGTTCGGTGAGGAGGATCTGTATCCGGATGTGCGTGAGGCCCTGGCGGCCTTGCGCGCGGGTGGTCTATGGCTGGGCATCGCGGGGAACCAGACGGTGCGCGCCGGGCGGATCCTGCGGGAGCTGTTCGCCGGGGACGTGGACCTGATCGGGACGTCGGACGACTGGGGCGCTTCAAAGCCGGCGCCTGAGTTCTTCGAGCGGGTGGCGCAGGTGGTGCCGGTCGAGGTCGAGGAGATGTTGTATGTCGGGGACCGGGTCGACAACGACATCCGTCCGGCTCATGCGGCGGGGATGCATACGGCGCTGGTGCGGCGGGGGCCGTGGGCGACGATCCAGTGGCGTAGCGAGGAGGCGTTGAAGCTACCGACCTTTCGGGTGGAGAGCTTGCTGGAGCTGTCGGGTTTGATCGCGCGGTTCAACGGCTCAGTGCGCTGATGGCGGTTGCCCAGCCGTAGAGGCGGTCGTCGAGTTCGCGTACGCAGGGTTGGTGCTGGTGGTCGGTGAGCAGGCGGCGCACTTCCCGTATGCGGTCCATGCCCATGGCGTACCAGGTGCACTCGAGGGCGTCGAGGGCTTGAAGGGCGTACTGGCAGGCTTGTTCGGGCTGGCCAGACATGGCCTCGACTGCGGCGAGGTCGCCCAGGACAACTGTTCGCTGTTTGTCGTCGGTGGGGCTGAGGGTGCTGAGGGCTTGTTGGAGAGTCTGTCGGGCTTGGGGCAGGTGGCCTGCGATGAGTTGCGTGTTGCCTTTGAATGCGGCGAGGCGGACGGGGGTGAACCAGTCCAGCCATTCGGGGCTGGTAGGGCTACTGCCGGCGCTGAGGACATGCTCCGCGTGGTCGATGAGCTGTAGTGCGGTGCGGGGCTGGCCGCAGCGTGTTTCACATTCGGCTTCTACCGCGTCCAGCCAGGCCAGGAGGTTGGCGCAGGCTGGACCTCGGCGGGCGTAGGTGCGGGCGGCGGTCATCCGCTCGAGGGCGGCTTCCCTGTTGCCGGTCCAGGCGGGAATGAAGGCGGAGTGCGCGAGGATGGCTGCGCCGAGCAGGGGAGCATCGGCCTCGCCTGCTGCCTGCAGCGCGCGGACGAGGGTCTGCTGGGCGCGGTCGGCGTCGCGTAGATCGAAGAATTCGATCCGTGCGGTCAGCAGCCACGTCTCGCCGAGCGCTGCGGCGATGTATTGGCGGGTCTTGCCGGCCGCTTCTGTGAGCAGGGCGCATCCCAGGGTGGCGTGAGCGAGCGTCGTGGGGTGGAGAGTGGCGGGTGCGACGGACCAGTACAGGCGGCGGTGGGATCGAGTGATGGCGGTGTAGTCGTCCGCCGCGGTGGCCGGCTGCAGGGAGGCAGGCCGCCTGGGTACGGACGGTAGACCTGATTTCGTTCCAGGGGCGGCGAAGGCGACGTGCCGAGTGCGGTCGGGGTCCGGGCCGTTCGGTGGGGTGAAGCCCAGGGACACCAGGTCTTGGCCAAGGAGGCGGGAAAGGGCGTGGCCCACTTCTGGCTGTGGCCACGGTGGAGTGCTGGACTCCCATCGGCGGACCTGACGTACTCCGACGTGCAATGCATCTGCGAGGGCCTGCTGTGAGTGGTAACCGGCCGCCACACGGGCGGATTTAAGTCGAGTGTTGCCTGCAGTGGGCACGGTGTCTCACCTCCGCGTCATGGATGCTGACGGCAAGTGTCGCCGAAAGTCCTCCACTTGACCACTCTGCATCCGTGTAGGCCTGGAAGTCCTTTTCTGTGCCGCGAGAAGACCTATTGAAGTCCTCGGATTCCCGCTCATTGAGGACCAGGCTGACACTCCTTAGTTGATTCTCAGGCGCCAAGGAGTCACGTGATGCCGCACACTGTCCCGCCCTCAGCCTCGCAGCCCCACGTGCCGACAGATCAAGACAGGCTCGCGGCCAGCATGGGTCGACGGCACAGTGTCGGATCTATCGCGCTCCTCACGGAAGGAGGCTCGGCACCAGCCGGACTGCCCTTCGCACTCCCCCAGAGCACCGGTGAGGAGCCGCGCCGGGTAGACCGGCCTGTCAGACTGAGCCTCTGCACGCTTGGGGCACTAGCTCATACGCCCGAGGACGATCGCGCACACCCAACTCCGCACCGGACGCTCGCCTTTACCCCATCGGGCACGGCCCGATGAACCGCGCCCCGTCGGCTACGTCAGCGGCCCAGCCCCTCGACATCGACACCATGCGCCACACCATCAGCCGACTCCTCGGCCCGGACGCACCCCCGCCAGCGAGTGAGGAACTGGGAGTGTGGGAGGTCCTGGTCCGCGGGCACATGCAGTTGATCATTCCCGAGGTCGAACGTGCTGCTCTGGCTCGTGGTCTGGATGATGTGTCCGGCTACTGTGCTCTCGCCTGCGTCGGGGAGGCCCGCGGCAAACTCCGTTCAGCGGTCGGGCCGGGAGCGGAGCGTGCTGTAGTGCACGCGCGCCGGCTTACCCGGTGCCTGGCCGCGCTGTGTGACCACTACGAGGCACTGACCGGTGTCACGACGTGTCTGGCCTGCGATGAGCCGTTGCGGAACGGTGAGGAAACACTCCCCTACGACCACAGCCGCCCCAGCGGAGCGGCCACCCGCGCAGGGCGCATCCACGCCCACTGCGCCAACACCGTCCGCCGTCACTGACCCTCCCTCCACCCGCGATCGGCACCAGCGCCCCTCGAGCCCGAGCACGGCTGCCTTGCGGGCGGGCCTGATTCCCTCAACGTACGCCGACCGGCTCGCCCCCAACGCGACATACACGCACCCCCGGCCCTGACACCGACCCTTAATACCGCCACCGGAGACTCCTGATGAACACGCACGCCGATCCCCCACCCACCAGCCCACCGCCTCACCCGCGATTACCGCTGCGCAGCGAGCGGGCGCCTGATGCTCCTCACGTGGTCCGTGAGTGGCTTGCCAGCGCGCATGAGGTTCCCGCTCGGGCGCAGGCGGAGTGGAGTGATCAGGGTGTGGCGCTGTTGCCGCTGGGGCATCGGTTCGCCGCTGTGCGTGTCCCCGGTGTGCTGGTCCATGCCGCCGCCGGCACCGACATGCCGGAGCAGGTTGCGGACATGCTGCGTGCGGTGCTGGACGGGCCGGTGATCCATGATCACCTCAGCGCCGGGCCCGTCTACTACGCCCTCGTCGCTTACGGCCGCGGTACCAGTTGGTGGGGGGCGGACGACACCCCTCTGCTGACCACTGGTAGCTATCTCGGGGTGCCCGTCCTCCATCGGATCGCGCCGCCTGGCACCTACTGGGTGATCCCGCCCCGCTACCGCAACGACCTCTGTTCGCGGGAGGCCGTCTTCGACCTCATCCTCAAGGGCCGACGGCAGTTGCGCGCGGTGACGCCCCCGCCCGGCAGAGCCTGATGGCCTTCGGCATGTGCACCGTTCGGATCCGGTGGAACGGACGCCGGCAGCACAGCTGAGGGATTGTCACTGCTGGCCGGCCCACCCTTCCGGGGCGGACCACTGACCGATCCCGGTTGCTCGTTCTTTCCCCCGAGGCGGGCAGCCGGGGCCACCCCCTCAGCGCCCACGCGCACGAGCGTGGGCGCTGAGCTGGAGGGGCCGTTGCCTCGCGCTCCCCCGCCACTGGTCAGGCGGTGCGGCGTGAAGGGGTGTTGTTCGTGGTCGGGGTGCTGCTGGTGGAGGTGTTGGTGGCGGAGCCGTGCTTGGCGCGGCAGACGGCGATGGTGGTGTCGTAGCCGACGGTCAGGGAGGTCAGTCCGAAGGCCATGAGGCTGTCGCCGGCCTGGATGGTGTGGGTGAAGTGCAGGGTGGCGGTGGTGGCGATGGCGGGCAGGGCGAGGCTGCCGATGGGGCGGCGCATGGCCTTGATCTTGCGGACCCAGCGTTCGCGGATGTGCTTGGGCGGGATGACCTTGAACCAGTTGCTGCTGGAGGAGGGGTCGTGCGGGGTGTCGTTGTCGACGAGGGCGAGGGGGGTGTCGTTCATGGTGGTTCCTCGAAGGGGGCGTGCGGGTTGCGGGTGCGGGGTGGTTCGGTGGGTCAGGCGTCGTTGAGGTCGAAGCCGAAGTCGTCGTCGAGATCGTCGGGTACGGCGAGGGGGTCGAGGTCTTCGGCTGCGTGGGCTTCGGCGGTGAGGATGCGGCGGATGCGGCGGGCGGCCCACAGGTCGCGGGCGATGATGAAGTCGCCGAAGGACTGTTCGCCGGTAACGGCCTTGAACATGTAGCGGCTGGCGTCCCAGGGCTTTTCGAGGACTTCGCCGCTGTCGAGGAAGAGGACGATCATGCCGTGGCCGGTGGCGACGGGGATGATCGCGGAGTTGAGGACGGGTTCGGTGAGGTGGAAGGCGACGGGGACCTTGCCGCCGAGGACGGCCTGGGCGACGGCGCTGCTGGTGTCGTAGGGGAAGAGGGGTTCGGGGTAGTGGCGGCGCATGCGGGAGGCGCTGTCGGTCATCGAGTGGGGCAGGACGATGTAGTTGGGGTCCTCCTCGGCGACGGCGGGTTCGCCGGTCATGGCGAGCCAGCCGTCCTTGAGGGTCAGGCGCCAGGAGCCGGAGCAGTCGCTGAGCAGGGCGGTGGCGGCGGTGACCTGGGCGGCGTACAGGGGCCGGCCGGGGATGTAGGTGGTGACGGCGATCGAGGTGGCCTGGGGGTCGCCGGTGGACAGCCAGCGGCGCAGGGAGCCGGTGAAGCAGACGCTGACGACGGGGCGTTCGGCGCGGACGTGGGCGCGGAAGGCGGCCTCGCGCTCGCGGGGGGTGCCGTCGGCGCCCAGGACGGTGGGGGTGCGGCCGCCTTCGGTGTCGAGGCTGTGCAGGGTTTGTTCGACGGCTTCGACGAGGCGGCGGCGGCATGCCGCGGCCTGGGTCTCCTCGTGGGCGTCGCGGGAGGGGATGCCGGGCGGGATGTAGCGCTGGCCGAGGAGAGCGAGGACCTTGCGGTCCTGTTCGTCCTGGGTGAGGGGCTGGTCCAGGTCTTGGCCGTAGATCTTCTCGCGGGCGAAGGTGTCGAACATGTGCAGGGCGGTGCCGCAGACGTGGGCGGTGACGCCGCCGGCGCCGAGGGGCTGCTGGGGGCCGTTGGTCAGGGCCTGGGGAAGGTCGTGCACGTGAACTCCTCGGTGGGTGCTCGTCACTTGCCACTGTGCGCGGGGCGTGCGCGGCTCATTGCGCTGCGTAGCCTCGCCTCAAGCGGGCATTCATGTAGTCCAGTTGGAGGATTGCATGTCCGACTACGACACGCCCTCAACACGCCAGATTTCCGGAAGTGTTGAAGGCCACACCAGAACCTGTACAACCGGTGACCGGTAGTTGACGTCTAAGGCGACACATAGCGGTAAGGCACTACGGGAATGCTTGTAGTGCCGTAGTCTGAGCGGCGTTCAGTCAGCGGGGGGCCGGGACCTGCGTGTTCCGACCACCCTGATACGACAGTGGCGTGCCCCGGTCCCTGGCACGGACGGGGTAGCAGCCCCGACGAAGGGAACACGCGTGTCGAACGATCACAGGAAGAGCCCCGGCGAGGACAAGGACCGGCAGGTCGTCGTCTCTGTCAGGTTTCCCTCAGAGCTCCTGGACCGTATCCAGGCCATGGCCGCGGTGACGTCCACCACCGCAAACGCCCTCATCCGCGAGGGCATGGAGGCCTACGTGCAGCAGCGGGCGGCCAGCCCGGAGTTCAAGAAGGCCAGCGAGACCTACATCGCCCAGGCCCAGGCCCGGGTCGCCACCGTGCTCGGCACCGCGGGCGAGGCCCGCGCAGCGCGCGGCTGACATCGATATCCCGGATCGCCAGGCGACAGGTGTGCACCCGTGCCCACTTTCATCGATCCACTCCCCTACGGTCCCCACACGCCGGGGCCCCTTCACCGGGCCCCGGCATCCCCGCACTCGAAACGCACGGCGTCCTGAACCCGCTCGGCGAGCTCGCGTTCGGGCAGCACCAGGACGTGGCCGTCGTCGCTGCGGGTGGCCAGCCGCTCGACCTCACGGGTCAGCCCGTGCTGCAGCCGCCGGGTGGTGCCGTGACGGCGGACATAGCCGGCGAACTGCTCCACCCCCAGAAGGAATTCATCGTCCGGGCCGTCGACGTGCCCCTGAAGCTGATCGCGCCAGTGCTCGGCCTCCTTCAGCTCGCCGAGCTGGAGATGGTGCAGGTGCAGGCAGTAGGCGGCGGTGCGGTCCCCCGCGCCGGCGGCGAGCTGCCACCAAAACGACGCACTCTCGGGATGACCGGCGAGGTAGAGCATGCAGGCGAAGACGAGAGCGCCCTCGATGTCCATGTCCTTGAGCGGGGCGCACCGGTCCGTGCCCGCACCGGCCACGCCGATCTCCTCGGCCAGCCGCTCGACATGACCGGCCGCCTGCGGCAGGTTCAAGACCCACCGGGCCACCACCGCCAGGTGGTGCCCCGCCCTCGGCCCCGGCGGCACCTCCCGCTCACCGGGCACACACGACAGTGCGCGCCGCCTCGGTACGCTCGGCGCGCTCGGCGCGTACCCGGCGTCCTCGGCCAGGCGGCGCAGTCCCGCGCCGGCGTCGAAGGGTCGCCGCTCCTCGCGCAGGGCCCTGCCGGCCGCGCCCAGGCGTTCTGCCACACTGCTCACGTGCGGTCTCCTTCCTTCTTCAGATGGGTGGAAACGGCCTGCTCCAGACGCTCCTTGGCCTTGCGGCAGTGATAGTCGACCGTGCTCGCCGACACACCCATGTACCAGCTGATCCTGCCGGTGTCGCACATCAGGACGTGCCGCAGCACGATGGCGTCGAACTGGCGCGGAGGCAGGCTGCACATCGCACGGAACAAGCCGATGTCGCCGCGCAGCAGCGACAGCTTCCTGCGAAAGCCGTCCAGCGCCTGCGACAGGACCACACGGCGCAGGATCGCCCAGGCCTGCTGCTGCAGGTTGCGCTCCTCCAGCAGAGCGCCCCAGTGGTTGAGGATCTCCAAGAAGGCCCGGTGGACCGCCTCCTCGGCGGCGTCGTTGGTGCCCAGGTAGAACAGGGCGTACTCGTGCCAAGCCTCCTGGTTGGCCACATAGAGGGCCTCGAACTCCAGGGGCAGCGCCAGCACCGCCCCGGCGTCGGCGCCGACATCGGCGACAGGACTGTGGCCGTCCTCGGCCCGAAGGTCTTCGGTCATGAGTCCTCTTCATCGAGGGCTGGAAAGAAAGATGTCAGCGCCGCGGCCCCGCACGGTTCCGCCGCCCGCTGCTGGTGACCACTCAACCCGCCGATCGGCCCGAACACGCATGCCCGCAGGGACGAAAATCACGCAACGAACATCACCGAACGCCGTAAGTGATCACCGAATGCGGGCGCATCCGCCGTGAACTGCGCCGATGTGCCGAGCCGCCCCCGGCGCACGCACCCCCACCCCACGCCCCCCTGTGATCCACATCACAGACCATGCCACGCCAGACCAGCACCCCCGGCCCCACGAACGGGTGACATGCGCCCAAAACTCCCACCCACAGCACCCGGGACATGCCGTACCGAAACCTACCCACACGTCAACAACGGCCGAAAACAGCGTGAGTGCGGTGGTACTCGGCCTCGAAAGCGCCTCCGCGCAGCGCATCCGCACATCTCGCGTCTCGGCCTTCGTCAGCGCGCGGCACAGCTGCTCACCGACGTGCTCCAGAACCTGCTCGATCTCGCGGTTGAGTTCGGAGAGTTCGGCCAGGGCCGGCCCGAGTCGGGCGGCCTTCATGGCCCGCTTCGGTGAGGCGCCGGAGGCCAGGTGGCGGGCGGCGATCCCTCGGCATCGGGATGCATGCCGAGCCCGAACAAGGCCCGCATCTGCGCATCGCTCACGACCCCGGACAGCCCCAGACCGCTCCCTCCCTACCCGTGCCACACCCCCGGTGGCACTCGGGCACGTTGGAGAACACCGCCGGCTCGGCACCCCGGGCGCCATCCCCGCGGGCGAGCTCCAGCCGGTAGTAGCGCTCGCGCCCCGCGGTGAACGCGTTCGCTGTCATCCCCACCAGGTAAGAAGATCACCGTCGCGAGGGCCGGTGCGGACGGAGACCCGCCTAAGAGGGCGATACGCGAGCTGATGTCCGGTTCGGGACCGCGGGTTGAGTGAGGTTGGCGGGTTGGGTGTCCGGTCGGAGGTCAGGGGCCGAGCCGGGCGAACACGCCCCTGGTCGGAGTGGGTCTGGGCGGTGAGCCCGTCGAGGTGTTGTGGCACCATCCCGGTTGTGGATGAGCGTACGCATGACGTGGACTGGTCCGACTTGTTCCATGCCTCAGGACCTGCCGGCGACACGCCGCGGCATCTGGCAGCTCTCCTCGACGACGATGCCCGGGCTTCCGCCGACGGGTATTCGCACCTGTGGTCGGCGACGCTTCGCCGCGAGGGAAGGGCCTGGCCTGCAACGGCGCCCACCGCGCTGCTTGTCGTCGAACTCCTGGACAATCCGTTGCTCGGACCCGACGATCCCTCCCTGCGCGATGCCATGCTCGCCTACCTCTACGAGGTCGGCGTCGCCGCTGACCTCGGCGATCGGGCTGGGGAGATTCGTGATCGGATCCAGGATCGCGCACCGGAGCTGCGGGCCTGGACCGTGGACTACCTTACGGCCGATGCGGATGGCCGGGCGCGGATGTGGCAGGACGGCACGGGGCTGGGTGAACTCGTCCTCGATCAGGCGGCGCTTGCCTGCTTCGACCTCGTTCCCGCGCTCCTGCGGCGGACAGTGCCGCACCTCGCGTCGGAACGGTCCAGACGCAGGACATGCGCCGCGGCGGCGGTCGGGTCACTGGCGCGGCATCCCGCAGCCGCCGCACAGCGTCCGGGGCTGCTGAAGGAGTTGACGTCGATGGCCCGAGCCTCCGATTCCTCGTACGATCTGGCAACGATCCTGATTGCCATTGGCCATCTCGGCGGGGATACGCGGCCCTGGCTGACTGATCGGCACCCAGGCGTTCGGGTCTGCGCGGCCCTGGCACCCGGCCTTGCCCATGACGCCACGGCGAGCCAGATGCTGTTGGAGCTGGAGCGGTCGCCGCAAGCGTTCGGCAAGTCCTTCGGCGACATGGCTCCGCCCCTGCAGCTCCAGTCCAAGTCGTTCCAGGATCTGCTCGCAGGACGACGCGCGAGCTGACGGCCCGTGTCTGCGACGGGATTACGGTCGCGGCAAGGTGAACAGCCCCTGCTCGGCCTCAAGCAGGATTCCCCGGTCGGCGAGCCGCTTGAGCTTCTGGCGGACGTTGTTGATGTTGCTGTGCGCGATCTCCACGTCCATCGCCTCACGGCCTGCCCGGTTCCGCAGTGGGTGATGGTGTCAGGTCGCGCCGAGGCCGTTCAGGAGGGTGTCGGCGACAAGATCGGCGGCCTGCGGGGGTTCCAGGTCGGGGAACCGGTGGGCGACGGTGTCGACGAGTTCGTCCAGGATCGTGCGTGCCCAGGCCTCGTCGACGCCTGCTTGCGGGTCTGTCAAACGAGCGGTGTAACCAGGGTGTTGGGGCTATTGACGGGCTGCTGAGAGGCGGCCGTCGAAGGTGATGTCGAAGGCGTTCAGGGCAGTCTTCCAGCGCATGGTCCAGCGGGCCTGGCCCTTGCCGGTGGGGTCCAGCGACATGATGGCCATGTAGACGCATTTCAAGGCCGCGGTCTCGTTCGGGAAGTGGCCGCGTGCCTTGACTGCCCGCCGAATCCTGGCATTCACCGACTCGATGGCGTTCGTGGTGCAGACGATGCGGCGGATCTCGGTGTCGAACCGGAGGAACGGCGTGAACTCCTCCCACGCGTTCTCCCAGAGCCTGACGATCGCCGGATACTTCCTTCCCCACGCGTCGGCGAACTCCGCGAACCGCTCGAGTGCGGCTTCCTCGGTCGCAGCGGTGTAGACGGGCTTGAGGAGCTTGGCCATCTTGTCCCAGTCCTGGCGGGCGGCATAGCGGAAGGAGTTCCGCAGCAGGTGGACCACGCAGGTCTGGACGGTAGTGCGGGGCCAGACAGCCTCGACTGCGTCGGGCAGGCCCTTGAGGCCGTCGCAGACGAGCATGAGGACGTCGTTCACGCCACGGTTCTTGATCTCGGTGAGGATGTGCATCCAGTGCTTGGCGCCCTCGCCACCGTCGCCTGCCCACAGGCCCAGGATGTCCCGCCGGCCCTCGACGGTGACGGCCAGAGCCACGTAGATCGGCCGGTTCGCCACGGCGCCGTCGCGGATCTTCACGTGGATCGCGTCGATGAAGATCACCGGATAGACGGCGTCGAGGGGCCGGTTCTGCCACTCGGCCATGCCGTCCATGACCTTGTCGGTGATCGTGGAGATGGTCTGGCGGGAGACTTCGGCGCCATAGACCTCGGCCAGATGGGCCTGGACCTCACCGGTCGTCAGGCCCTTCGCGGACAGCGAGATCACCATCTCGTCCACGCCGGACAGGCGCTTCTGCCGTTTCTTGACGATCTTCGGCTCGAAGCTGCCCTCGCGGTCGCGGGGCACGGCTATCTCGACCGGGCCGACATCCGTCAGCACGGTTTTGGCCCGGGTGCCGTTGCGGCTGTTGCCGCCGTTCTTCCCGGCCGGGTCGTGCTTGTCATAGCCGAGATGGTCGGTGATCTCGCCTTCGAGGGCGGACTCCAGAAGCCGCTTGGTCAGCTGCTGGAGCAGCCCGCCCTCGCCGGTCAGCTGCAGTCCCTCGGCCTGTGCGCGGCCGACCAACTCGTCGATGAGCTGGTCGTCCACCTTCTTCGCCGACTGCGGCTCAGGAGCCTTGACGGACTCGGCCTCGGTCACGTTGTCGCTGGTCATCGATGCATTTTCCTTGATCAGGAGTTACACCGATCGTTTTACAGTCCCCCGCGGTGCTGATCTCGGTCAAAGTGAGGCTGCGATCACGCCATGGCAGGCTGGTCGCCGAATATTCGAACAGTCTGTTCGATAGAACTGTCCCCGACCCGGTGTCAGTCATCAGGCCTGACACCGTATGAGCTCGGGGGTTCGATCGAATGAAAACGACGTGGTTCAGACGCCGCGCCGCGCAGGTCACGGCCGTGATGCTGCCGGCTGCCCTGCTGACGGTAGTGCCGTCGGCAGCGACTGCGGCAGATGCCGGCGAGCTACGGGTGGAGACGTATGTGCTGCCTCTCGGGGCGGCGAAGCCTTCGCTTGAGGAGTTGCAGAACGGGGACGGCACGGCTCGGTTGCGGCAACTGGCTGCTGCGGCACCGCAGGCGCAGTCGGCGCTGGAGACAGTCGGCCCTGCCGCTTCTTTCGGTTCGTTGTCGACGCAGGCGTCCGGCGACGCGCCTTCAGTGTCGGAGCGGGATCGGTCGTCCGCGGCTGCTGGGCCGCGGGCAACTGCTCCGGAGCCGGCGAGGAAGATGAGCTTGGATGAGTGCGCGAAAGGTCTGGGCACCGACAAGAAGTTCTTCGTCAAGTCACGGTTCGCGGTGTGCGACGGGGCATCGTTCGTCCAGACCTGGTTTCGGAACAACCGCCCTGTGGGCGAGAGCATGTTCAACGTTCGCGTGATCGGCACCGTCGCGCGCAACAGCCGCACGATCAACTACGCGTACCACTTCAGCGACTTCCTCAAGACCGGCAGCAACGCCGCCGACGGGCTGTCGATCACGACCAAGGGGAGCACCCCCGCAGAGCTGGCCTTCCAACGTGCGCTACACCCGTGGTGGCGACCTGCCGACGGGGGCGAGAACCTTTGCTCAGCTGAGGACGCAGGGCACCTACAAGCAGACGGTTCTCGCAAAGCCGGGTCAGGGCACGGGATCGGCTGACCTCGTCTTCGCCGTCTACGAGCCGACTGTGAAATACACCGCCCCGGCGCCCTGGACTCTCAACGGCAACGGCGGCAACCTGTTCATGCTCGCCCCTCGCTGGGATGCAGCGTCCTACCTGGCCAACTCCACCGGAGGCGGGAATCCGGACAGGAAGGGCGCCGCGACGTTCAGCTACATAACCCCGCTCACCCTGAGCGCGAAGCCGGGCGCGGAGGAACGGGCAGAAGCCCAGCACATCCGACAGGCATTCCTGGTCCCGCAGGACACCAAGCCGTACATGTCCGCGAAGAAGGTGCCCGGCCAGACGGCCAAGGAACCACTGCACCGGACCGTCAGCGAACCCCGCAACAAGAAGAACAGAGCGGCGGCGGTCAAGCAGTGCAAGCGCTACTGGGGACCGAACTACACCAACGGCGGCAAGGAATGCGATGAGTACCCGTTCGCCAGCACCTACGAAGGCGCCGCAGAAGTGGACTACGACCCGGAGGCCAAGAAGTTCAACTTCTCCGCGAAGCCGATCCCGGGTGATGACAACCAGGCCGGCGGCCTGATCCTGAAGAGCTACTACGCCAAGAACCGCATCATCGACGGATTGAATGACGGCTTCATCGTCAAGATCGTCACCTAACCGGATGCCTTACCGGCGGGGGCGGCGCCCAGGGCCGCCCCCGCCCACCGGTTCCGCGTGCTACGCGTCGGCCGGCCAGAACTGCACGAGGTAGCGCTCCACACCGTCACCGGTGCCTTCGCCCTCCGAAAGCGCCGCAGCCGCGGCCCGGCCAACGCAGCCGACGCGCACGCGCCAGGAGCCGCCTGCTTCAGCCAGCGTGATGACCTCGCCCGTCCGGCCCGTGTGCATGGACCACACCGCGACCTGCCCGCTCGTCGACTCGAAGTCAGCTTCAGCCTGCTCGTCCCAATCATCGGGATCGTTGGGGGGCGGCGCCCCGTCCCACACCTCGACGTCGACCGTGGCGGTGTGGGTATGCCCGCCACTGGTGATGTCCAGACGCCCCGGATGCATGCCGAGGAAAGAGCGGCGGTGAAAGTCGTCAGGGAAGGGGACGGGCAAGTCCGCGTCGTCGGACTCCTGGAGTCCGAATGCGTGGTACCCCACCAAAGCGCTCACGCGCTGTCGCCGGACAAGCTGCGCCACAACTACCCCTTCACTTGAGAACACGGCCCTTCTCCAGGATGCTAGATCGCTACCTGCAAGGGCACACAGCACAGCAAATCAGCCGCAGTGACCGTTGAGGGACGTTGATGTGCCCTTCGCGTGCGTGGAAGGCCCGTGCGGCGGCCAGGCCGCGCTGGAAGGCGCGCTCGCGCGCCGGCAGGCGGCTCTCCACCTGCGAGGAGGCGGATGTGTCAGATAGTACGACTAGCCCCAACTCCTGCAGCAACAACTTCTGTTCAGGGTGTAGGCGGTCGGAACGGGCGCGCTGGGCCTCAATCCAGCTCTCTGCCTCGGCGGCCGTCTCGTTGGCTGCCAGGTTCTGACGGGCAGCGTGGTAGGCCCGTTGTTAGGTGATCGGCCAGGGCGGGTTCCACCACCGGTCCAGGACGGTGAGGAGGGAGCCGTCCAGATCTACTACGTCCTCTATGGAGCGGCGCAGGCTCTCATGGCCGGGGTTGCCTCGTCCCCGGCGCCGTGAAATGACGGTCTGGGCTGCGTGACCCGTGGTGGAGTGACGCCGACGAAATCAGCGTCGAGTGGCAGGATGCGACCGTGCTGCGTGCGTCGGTGTCACAACAGTACGAGTTGCCGACGCAGCGGCTTCAGCTTTGAGCATGCCAAGTGCGGTGACGGGCGCCCGGTGGACATTAAGATCTGGTCCTTCACTTAGCGGTCGGCGGGACGCTGGGAGATGCGCACCGTCCGGGCGACCGCTTTGGCACTCTTGAGTGAAGTCCAGCGGCGACGTGCCGTCGGCCGCGTAGACGACGCAGCCGGACAGGATCGCACCGGGTACTGGCCGGTGAACGCCGCGCGCTTGACGATCTTGCGGTGCAGGTTGATCCGGGTGCGGGAGATGAGCGCGCCCGGATGGCCCGCCGCCACGTCGGCCCGCCACGGTTCGCCCGGCCACCAGCCCTCACCGCGCGGGCGCCCGCGGAGCTTGCCCAGGCATCCCTGGACCGTCACCTTGATCGCCGAGACGATGCTGGCAGCAGGGGCTTACCGACCTGGGTGCGACCGGCAAGCTCACGCGCGCCTACCAACCGCAGACAACGGCAAGGTCGACCCTGCTCGACTAATGGGCCGACCTGCGGCTACACCAGCAAACACAGAACCCGCGGCACGGACAGCCTTCCTACACACCTACAACCACCACCGCTGCCACACCGCAGTGGCCAGCCACCCATCAGCCGCGTGGACACTGCGGGTCATCCACACCTGGGCGCCAGCCACCACGTCGGAATATACTCTGCTTAACAGATGGTTTGCTGTGATGGCAGTCATTTGAGACGCGCATGGTGGATGGACTGAAGATGGAACTGGGAATCGCACTCAACCCGTCGGAACCCGGGGCTTCCGCGGACGCGTTCGGCAAGCTGGCGAGGCAGGCGGAGGAACGAGGCCTCACGCTGGTTGTCGTGGAGACACCGGGCGGACCGGGCCGCCTCACGGACCGGAGGGACGCGGTGGGGGCGGAAACCTCCGCTGCAAAGCAGCCGCCCGACGGTACCGGCGCACACGCCCTGGAGACCGGTCTCGACCCGTGGACCGCGGTCACCTGGCTGGCGGGCAGGACTGAGAGCATCGCCCTCGGGCTCGCCCTTCCACAACCCGCGCAAGCGTCACAGAAGGATGCCAGGGCGCCCTATCCGACGGTGGTGGCGAAGGCCCACGAGAGCTTTGACATCCTCGCACCGGGTCGGCTCCTCACGGACGCGTCCGCATGGGTGACCGCCCCCCGCGGTGCCTCGCAGGAGGAACTGTCCGCCCTGGCCGCGGGTGGCAAGCCCGTCGTGGTGCCCGTCGACTCGGCGCAGGAGGTGGACTGGCTCGCGGCCCTCCAGCCCACCACCTCCGAAAACCCCGGCCGGCGGCGTTCGCGTGCCGTACGCGCGCGCCGCCACCCGGGTATCGACTACGAGTCGATACCGGATTCCCTGGCGGCCGGGGCGGTGGAACCGGGCGACGGGGACTACCGCGGCGTCTCCTCCAACTATCTGCGCGGCGGTGCCCCCGGACTCGTCCTGCGTCCCGGCACCCCAGACGAGGTCGCCGACGCACTCGCCTACGCGCGGCGCCACACCCACCTGCCACTGGGTATCCGCAGCGCTGGCCATGGCGTGAGCGGCCGCTCGACCAACAAGGGCGGCCTCGTCATCGACGTGCGGCGGATGAACTCCATCGAGGTGCTCGACCCTGGGCAACGCCTCGTACGCATCGGCCCTGGAGCGACCTGGAAGCAGGTGTCAGCCGCCCTCCACCCGTACGGCTGGGCGCTCGGCTCTGGTGACTACGGCGGCGTCGGGGTCGGAGGGCTCGCGACCGCGGGTGGCATCGGGCTGCTCAGCCGCGCCCACGGGCTCACCATCGACCATCTGCGCGCCGTCGAGATGGTGCTCGCCGACGGCAGCCGGGTTAGGGCGAGCACCGATGAGCACTCCGACCTTTTCTGGGCAGTGCGAGGTGCCGGAGCCAACTTCGGTGTCGGCACCGCGTTCGAGTTCAAGGTGGACGAGGTCACCGAGGTCGGACACGCCGAACTGGGGCTGATCACCGACAACATCGGTCAGGCGCTGGCCGATTTCGGCCGGATCGCCTCCGAGGCGCCTCGTGACACCACCGTCTTCCTCGTCACCGGGCGGCCTCGGCAGGGCTACTGGAACATCCAGCTCTACGGTGTCGTGGACAACCCGGATCCCGACGTCATCGTGGAGCGGCTGACCCCCTTCGCCCAGATCGGCATGCTGACGCAGCAGCAGGTCGTCGTCACCCCCTACGCGGGCGTCATGAGCAAGGCTGCCGACGTCGGTCCCGAGGGCCACCAGGGCTTCGGCGATCCTGTCTCCCGCTCGGCTTTCCTCCCGGAGCTCACCCCCGAGTTCGCGCGGGACGCCGCAAGGCTCCTGAGCACGGGACAGGTGTACTTCTTCGAATTGCGCGCGATGGGCGGCGCCATCGCCGACGTCCCTCCGGAGGAGACCGCCTTCGCCCACCGGTCGTCCGCCTTCCAGCTGACCGCCATGGGAGGCGACGAGCAGGCGCTGAACCAGGTCTGGGATCCGCTGCGGCACCACTTCCACGGTCTCTACTTGAGCTTCGAGACCGACCTGCGGCCCGAACGCCTCCGCGACGCTTTTCCCCCCGCGACCCTGGAGCGGCTGCGCCGGATCAAGCGCTGCTACGACCCCCACAACCTCTTCCGGGACAACTTCAACATCATTCCGAACCCGGGCGAACAGGCCGCCCCTGTTCCCGCCCCCCTCAGCTAAGGACGCACCCGAATGACCGACTACGGACATGACCTGCTCTTCGGCTCGTTCGTCACGCCGACCGCGGGCAGGGCCGGCCAGGCCGTCGAGCTGGCCGTCACCAGCGAACGCGCCGGCCTCGATCTGGTCACCTTCCAGGACCACCCGTACCAGGCCGCGTTCTTGGACACCTACACGCTGCTCGCCTACGTGGCGGGCCGCACCGAACGCATCCACGTCAGCGGTAACGTCACCAGCCTGCCGCTGAGACCACCGGCCGTGCTGGCGCGGGCGGCGGCCTCCCTGGACATCCTTTCCGGGGGCCGGTTCGAACTGGGCATCGGCGCAGGTGCGTTTTGGGACGGCATCGCCGCCATGGGCGGCCGGCGCCTCACCGCAGGACAGGGCGTCGAGGCGCTGCGCGAGGGCATCGCCATCATCCGCGATATATGGGACACCGACACCCGAGGCGGCGTACACCACCGCGGTCGCTACTACGAGGTCGACGGGGCCAAGCGCGGCCCGCGTCCCGCGCACGACATCCCGGTCTGGGTCGGTGCCTACAAGCCCAAGATGCTTGCCCTCACCGGCGCCGTGGGCAACGGATGGCTGCCCTCCATGGAGTACCTGCCGCGAGGGGTGGGCTCGCTGCCCGAGATGAATGCCCTCATCGACGAGGCTGCCCAGTCGGCCGGCCGTTCCCCGTCCGACGTACGCCGCCTGATGAATTTCATGCGGGCTGAGTTCTCGCCCACCTCGCGCGGTCTGCTGAACGCCCCGGCCAAGGCGTGGTCGCAGCAGATCGCCGAGCTTGCGCTGGAACACGGCCTCAGCACCTTCATCATCGGCGGCGACGACGCGGCCACCATCGAGCGCTTCAGCGCCGAAGTGGCCCCGGCCGCCCGCGAACTCGTGGCGCGCGAACGGGGCCGCTGACGGAAGACAGACCTTCCTCCTGAGTGCAATGTCCTCCGCCCGGCCCCTGGGGCCCGGGGAAGGACGCTCCTGGCGATGAAGGTGTATAATCGCGTCCCCAGGGCTCCCTTTCCACCGGCGACATGGCGTCACGAACCGTTGCCGACAAGACCTCGGAGCAGTCGCCCCGCGACATCAGCTAACCGAGAACGGGGCATCACTCAAGACGGCTTTGCCCTCCCCCTCCCCGATAAGGACGATCTGGACTGGACCGCTGCCAACGGCTTCATTGTGCGCGGCGAAGAAGGTCTGATCCGGTATGTCGGCGAGGAGAAGCTCGCCGTGAAGGATCTTCGGGCCTGCGCTCGTGGTCATCTCCTACCAGGACGACGACGTGGCTGTCGCATTGCCAACGACTCCCCCTTCGGTCTGCAGGCACACGTCTTCTCGAGCAACCCCCAGCGAGCTCACCAGGTCACCGAACGAATCGAAGCCGGAACCGTCCTCGTCAGCAGGATCTTCGACGACTCCGAGGCTCCCTTTGGCGGAATGCAGCAGCCGGAGATCGGGCGCCACCATCACAGATACGGGCTCGTGTCCTACCTGAAAACCCGAGCCATCACCGCGTGACATCCGAGAAGCGTCGCCGTGGAGCATGCGCACCGCAGACCGTTGGCCGCGATTCTCGGTTGGTCTTCTGCCATCTGCCGGTTGTGTCCCATCGCCGGCTTGGGTAGACCGACCAAGCGGATCATGTTGTGCCGACTACGGCGGCTAGTGAGGCCAAATGATGGCGGCACTGCCGCCTCGGCGGCTTGCCACAGCTAGCGCCGCCGTCAGACAACGCCCATCGTGCCGACGTCCCAGACTGGTGACCGACTCGCTCGCTACACCAGGGCGGCGACGGCTTGTGCGACCGGTGTCTCTCCGCTGATCAGTTCAACCGTCCGCCCCGCTGCGCCGGGTGTATCAAGCAGCGCGGCCAGCACTGCGGCAACATCTTCGCGTGGGACACCGCCCACCCCGGTCGCGGGTGCCAACAAGACCTTCCCAGTGCCCTTGTCATCGTTCAGCAAGCCAGGCCGCAGAATCGTCAAGTCGAGCGTCTCGCGTGCGCGCAGAGCCTCATCAGCAGCCCCCTTGGCTCTCAGGTAAGCGCCGAACAAGGGCGAACTGCCGTGCTCGTCCTGTCCATTGTTCGGATCGTGTTGCCGCAGGTAGGCCCTGAATTCCGGATCGACAGCCCCGTCTACCGCTTGAGGATCAGCCCCCATCGACGACACGACCAGATATCTGCGCACGCCGGCGGCCTCCGCCCCGTCAGCAAGGAGCAATGCTGCATCGCGATCAACCAGTTCCTTGCGTTCTGTCCCTGTGCCTGCGCCGGCAGCCGCTGCGAAAACGACGGCATCCGCGTCCTGCACCAACTCCGCGATGCGCTCGACAGATGCGGTCGCGAGATCCGCCACAAACGGTTGGGCACCCACAGCGACTAGGTCATCCGCCTGCTCAGGTTTCCGGATGATCCCTGCGACGGAATCCCCGCGCTCGGCAAGGATGCGTTCCAAGAGGAGCGCGACTCTTCCATGTCCGCCGGCGATGACGATACGCATGATCGTGACCCTAGCGGCCGGACGCCGCCTCGCCGGCTCTTCGACACACCTGGCGCCCCAGTTGAGCTACGCCGACCGACCGGCAGGCAGGCAGGCAGGCAGGCAGGCAGGCAGGCAGGCAGGCAGCGAATGATGCGGGTGGGAGCACTGGCGCTGAATCCCGCTCCGCACCGCACCTGCCACGACGCCGGCACTCGACGCGGGTGTCGGCCCCTACTGAATTTCAGCTCACGTCTGCTTGATAGTCACTGAAGGCCATTGGTGTTGCATACCTTCTGCCAATAAGACTAGTGTGGAGTGTGCAGTGATCTGATTCGTGTCGAAGGTTGGAGGTTCACGGTGACGTCACGAAGCACGGCCGGCCGGGCAGACTCACCGACGGTGATGCCTCTGCTGGAGGACGACTTCGGGTTCTCGATCGGCGTGGTCTTCCGCGCCTACGCAAGATCTGTCGAAGCGGCCGTCTCGAAGCTCACCGGCGGCCCGCGAGGCTACTTCATCCTTGCGGCCGCAGTTCGAGGAGAGGCGTACAGTCAACGGTTCCTCGCCGACCGACTGGGCGTTGACCGGACCATGATGACCTACCTGCTGGACGACCTGGAAGAAGCCGACCTGGTCGAACGCAAGCCGGACCCGGCGGACCGCAGGAGTCGACGCATTGTGGCCACCTCGCGCGGCGCAGAGTTGTACAAGGTGCTGCATGCGGAGGTCAGCGAGATCGATGGGCTGTTGCTGTCCGCTCTGCCCGATGAGTCACAGGCCGCGTTCCGGGAGATGATGTACGCGGTCGCGCGCAAGGTCACGGCGAACGAGCAAACCGAAACCGGCGAGAGCGCAGCGGAGTCGGCTGGTACCGAGAAAGCCGCGCAGCCTGTCCGGCGCAGGCGCTCGCGCCCCAACGTCTGACCCGTTTACTTAAAAGAGCAAGCTTTCACTCCTCTCAATCAGCCGGTGCCTGATACAGACCCTTGCCTGCGCGTCGCGCCCGAGACGTAGCGACGAGCCGGTCGAGGGTGCTCCGGACCGCGTTGATGCTGCCCGCGTTCTCGTCGCGGCCGAGAGCCTCGGCCACATCCCTGGCGCGCAGCGCCACACTTGGGTTGCGCGCCAGAACAGCGATCACCTGTTCGGTGAAGCGGCTGCCCCGTGGCGCGGACTCTGCAGGGGAAGCTGCTTCGAACTCGACCTCCCGTCCGGTCGACTCCGGTGCGGCCTCTGTGTCCTCAGGCTCTGGAGCAGGAACGACGTGCGGTCGCTCCGCACCGGTCTCCGGCGCGGCGGACTCGACGGACGGCACCGCGCTCAGCGCGGCCAGTGCTCCACGGATGGATTCGATATTGCCCGAAACGACCGCCAGGTTCGTCTGCACCAACTGCAGCTGGTTCTGCAGATCCTTCCGTTGCTCCTCAAACCGGCTCAGCTCCGACTGAAGCAGCGCGGTCGCCGTCTCGATGCTGTTTGCCGCCGAGGATGGCGCTGACATATGTACTCCTGCTCCTGAGATGACCGTCGGTGTGATCGAAACGAGTGTCGCCGCAGAGCATCACTTGGACGGTCTCGGGTATCTCCACCGCACATGAGCATACGTCGGGGCAATCAGGCCATTGAACAGGTGTACACCTCGTCAGCGGCTCATTGCTCCGGCAGCTCTGATCACCGGACTGCCCGCAACCGACCGGTTGCTCCCCCGTGGGGCCCCGACTGCAGCGGTGCCGCCGGCCGTGGGGCGTCCTGTACAGCAGGCCGGTTCCAGCAAGAGCACTTCATGCACGAAGTGGTGTGCCCGTTCTGCGGTGCGAGTTGCTCAGGATCGCAACCGCGAGGGACTCGCGGGCCATCTGCATTGCAGTCACTCACCACCGATGTCTGGGCCAGCCCCACCCTGGCCATGTCTGTCAGGAAAAACATGAAGGGTAGCCAAGCCCGGATTCGCTGGGGATCGCTCCCTCCCACCACCGCTGACCGGCTGTGCTCGGTCGGCACAGAAGCGACGTCCATCTTGCGTGCCGCGCGCGGAATCGGCTGTGCCGTCTGTCCCGCTATCACGGCGTCGGTGGAATGTTGAAGTTCTGATTGGACACCTCGTGCGGATCCCATT
The DNA here is from genome assembly GCF_008973465.1 of Streptomyces sp. SS1-1. NCBI lineage: Bacteria > Bacillati > Actinomycetota > Actinomycetes > Kitasatosporales > Streptomycetaceae > Streptomyces > Streptomyces sp. SS1-1. The sequence continues at coordinate 44,609 of NZ_WBXN01000001.1, forward strand.
CAGCCTTGAGCCGGCGCAGGCGGGTAAGAACCGGCTCCGGAAATGCATCAAGCAACCGCGCGGGATCGGTGCCCGTCTCGAAACCCAGTACATGCCGTTCAGCAGTGGATAGAGCCTGCCCCAATGTTCCTCGAGACGAGGCGCCTTGGTCGGGGCTGTCGCAGCGAGTACGGAGAAGTGCTGGGTGCGGTGCGCTCATGCCATACGGTCCCACGGAACATCGTGCACCGCTCCTCCCATCGACCGGAACTGCATGATCATGATGTCGCCGGACTTTATCGCCATCTCAATGTTCGCTGCGCCTGCACGGCACTCCCTGGAAACTCACCATTGCTGCGTCGTACAGGCCGGCGGTGTGGCCAGGCGCCTCGCCAGCGGCGGACTGACCAATGCCCCCGCTCGCCTCCGGCGGACGAACAGCCGCTCTGTAGCGGCGGCCCCCACGGGCCCGTCGCTGTTCGATCAGCCTGGCGCCTACCAGTCCCGAACGCCCGTGTCTGGCCGACCGGCAACTGGTCGGCCAGACGAACGGGGTGAAGCTCCTGCACGTACCTTGGATGGTCAGACGTCCGCGACGTCCCCTCGAGATGAGGCCACCACCAGTTCTTCGTGAGCCACAGGAGACGGTGCATCGGAGGCAGGAACAGTGGGCTCGGCAGTGCCCACGTTCAGTTCGGTGAGCATGGTCTTCGTGAAGCCGTAGTAGTACGTCGCGAGAAATCCCCCGACGTAGCCGACAAGCAGTCCTCCTGCGTAGATCGCGATCGATACGCCCAGACCCTTGTTCCCGTCGAGCAGAGGGAAGAGCGCCCAACCGGAGGGGCCGATCGCGGTGGAGCCGACCGCGTCACCGAGTTGGTTGAAGAAGCCCACGAACGCCCCACCGAGCGCACCGCCGACGGAGGCCGTGATGAACGGACGACCGAGGGGGAGCGATACACCGTAGATCAGCGGTTCGCCGACACCAAGGAACCCGGGCCATAGCGCGGACTTGATAGTGGTGCGGATCGAGGTGTTGTGAGGAAGGCGGAGGTAGACGGCGATCGCCGCGCCAACTTGTCCCGCACCCGCCATGGCGAGGATCGGAAGGAGGACGGTGAAGGAGTCCTGCTCGATCAGCGTGGTGTGGATGGGAATCAGTGCCTGGTGCAGACCCAGCATGACGAGCGGCAGGAAGAGCCCGCCGAGGACCAGACCAGCTCCTGCACCACCGTTGGCTAGCAGCCAGTTCGCGAAGTCACCGATGGAAGTCGAGACTTCCCCGGCCGCGAACATCAAGCCGAAAAGGGTGACCAGACCGGCGACGAGTACTGTGATGGTGGGGGTCACCAGAACGTCAACAGCTTCCGGCACCCAACGGCGGGACCACTTCTCCACCTGTACGCCGAGCAGCGCCGCCCCCAGTGCGCCCAGCACGCCGCCCTGGCCCGGGGAGAGGCTCTGGCCGAATGCCTCGACATTGGCCACGCCGGCGTAGACGATGACGGATGCGACGGCGCCGCCGAGGATCGGTGTGCCGCCGAACTCCTTCGCCGTGTTGTAGCCGACGAAGACCGCTATGAGTGCCATGAAGCCGGAGGCTATGGCGGCGAGGGCGGGGGTGACGCCCGGCAGCCACTCCATGTTGATCAGCAGGCCGTTGATGCCCGCGATGATGCCGGATCCGATGAGTGCCGGGATCAGCGGAACGAAAACGTTCGCGATCCTTCGCAGGAAAACCTTGAACGGTGTGGCGTTCCTGGCCTTGCGTTCGGCCCTCAGTGCGGCGCCCTGCGCGGCCAGCTCCTCGGCGGTGACGGGCGCAGGATCACTGGGGGCGGAGGCGGTGTCTTGAGGAGCGGTGGGGACCACCGGCGCGGCCGCGCGCTCCTTTTGGACAAGTGTCTCGAACTCTGGGGTGACCCGGGCTACGGTGCCTGGCCCCAGCACGATCTGGTAGGTGTCGTCGTCGACGACGCCCATCACCGCGGGCAGCGCCTTGAGTGCCTCCTCCTGAACCAGCGAGCGATCGCGCAGCCCCAGCCGCAGCCGGGTCATGCAATGGACGACCGAGGTGACGTTCCCGGCACCGCCGACCAGCGGAAGGATCGCGGCCGCGGTGTCGCGGTGCTTGTTGTCGTTGCTCATGGAGCGGGTGCCTTGCTGTGAGGTGGTGAGTGCGTTACGCGGCGGCGGCCTCGAGGGCCTTTCGCAGATGCCCGTGGGCGTCCTCCAGGAGACGTGCGGCGGTCGGGCCGTCAACGGAGCCAAGCAAGGAGAGGATGGCGTTCTTGACCTCACCATCGGTGGCGGCGAGAGCCTGCTCGATCGCGTTGTCAGACGCCTCGGTCGCCAGCTCGACAATGCGGTGCGAGCGTGCCCTGAGCTTCTCGTTCGAGGCACGGAGGTCGACCATCAGGTTCCCGTAGGTCTTGCCGATTCTGACCATGGTGATGGTGGAAAGCATGTTGAGAACGAGCTTTTGGGCTGTCCCCGCCTTCAGGCGGGTGGAGCCAGTGATCACCTCAGGGCCTACCACAACCTCAATGCCGTGCTCGGCGGCTGCCGCCAGTGCGCTGTCCGGATTGCACGACAGGCCTACGGTGAGTGCTCCTCCGGTGCGCGCGTACCTGACCGCTTCAACGGCGTACGGTGTGCGCCCCGAGGCGGAAATGCCGACCACGATGTCGTCCGCGCTGAGCACCAGCTGGTCCAGGTCCTGCCGGGCAAATTCCTCGGAGTCCTCCGCCCCCTCCACGGCCTTGACCACGGCGGACGGGCCGCCCGCGATGAGACCGACGACCTGGGAGGGGTCGGTGTTGAAGGTGGGCGGGCACTCGGAGGCGTCCAGTACACCCAAGCGCCCAGCCGTGCCGGCACCCGCATAGATCAGCCGGCCGCCACGGGCCATTCGCTCGGCTATGGCATCGATAGCGGTGGCGATCCGAGGCAGCTGAGCCTCGACGGCTTTGGTGACGATGGCGTCCTCGCCGTTCATGAGCCGTGCGATGTCCAGGGTGGACATACTGTCGATATCGGCCAGCTCGGGCCGATACTCCTCTGTGGCCATGGTGGCCAGCTGCGCGCGCAGTTGGCCATGTCCGGGGGTGGTGTCAGCGGTGGAAGTCATCAGAAGTACTGCCTTCGCGTGCGGGAGCGTGGTGGGGAGCATGGGTTATGGCAACGTCTGCGGCGATCGAGGGTGGTCTGGCGACTCGCGTCTTTGCGCCGCGTGCTCCCTCGTGGACAGCAGCCCTACTGCTCAGGGCGGCTGGCACCGGGTGGTCCCAGAAGACACCCGGTCGGCCATAGAAGGTTTTTTTCACCTTTACCATTACCTCTGAAAGATATTTTCAGGCCTGAGATGGAGTCAAGGGGGCCCACTGATCGATGAGTCACACCACTCAACCCAACACCTCATCTCCGCCGGGGTGACACTGCCACGCTTTCAAGTCGCCCCTAGGGCCGCCGACACCGGATCCCCCTCACATCTGCCACTGCGTATGCGGTGCCGACAGGGGGGGCCAGACTGCAAGGCCTCTAGGGCCACCCACCCAACAGTCGCCAGGAGGCCGCACCCTCCGTCCGTCCGCAGCCCCAAACCGATGGGGTCGATTGGTCAACGGCCCACCTTCACTCCGAGCAGCCGCCGACCTCTCGTGAGGGGCAACACACTTAACCTGAGGGGACCCTCATGTACGCTAGCGTAGCACTTAACCTGAGGGAGCCCTCAGGTTAAGTGTCCTCGGGATCGAGCCGTCGCCGGTTCTCCTGGAGGAGGCCCACACCTGGGCGGAAGAACCCAGCACAAGCACATGGAGACTGACGATGAATACATTTGCCAAGCGGGTCTCGCTCGCGGTCGCTTCGGTAGCGATTGCAGGCGGCGCAACTCTCGCTGCCCCGGGGCACGCGATGGCAGCGTCTGGAAACCTCGGCCACCACTCGGAGACTGACGGCCGCGACGACCGACGCGCCTGGTCCGCGGACCAGGCCCACCCTGCTCTGTCCGCACAGGAACGGGACCACCGGTGGGATGAGCGACAGCGCAACAACCGGACCTGGGACAAGGTGGAGTACCGCTGGGATGGTCATCGGTTGTACCGCCTGATGGACGGCCGGTGGATCGATGTGACGCCATACCGCCACGGCGTCGTCGATCGTTGGTACGTAGACCAGTTGATCATGACCCAGCACTGAGTGTCCGTCCGGACGAGACTCGCTTGTCTGCAGGCGCCCCGGTCAGGTTGCCGGGCGGTCGTCCGCACAGCCGGCGTGCGCTGTGCCTCTCCCGCCCGGCAACAGGTGTCCGGCGAACCGATCAGAGTGACCGGAGTGAAGAACCGTGGAATCGAGCAGGACTGCTGACACAGAGCTGTCCGTGAGTTTGTTCGTGCATCCCACAGGCAGTGGGCCTTGCTGCATGCGCATGCAGTATGAGGCCCACGATCCCTATGCCGTCCGTGCGACCTTCTACCTGGACGGCAGTCCAGCCACCGCAGTGGAATGGGCTCTTAGCCGCGACGTACTGGCCGAAGGACTGAAACATCACGCCGGCCATGGCGATCTGCGGGTATGGCCGGGGACCGGCCCGGAACCGGACGTGCTGTACATCGCTCTCGGTCCGGTGTGGAAATCGGCACTAGTCGAGGCCCCTTACCGGGATGTGGAGCAATTCCTGGGCCGAACGCAGCAACTGGTCCCTCTGGGCACCGAGCATGAGCAGTTCGATATCGAGGCCGTGCTTGCCCGCCTGCTGTCGAACTGAACTGTTGCCGACAGCACCGGGCTCCCGGAGGGAGCAACTGACCGTACGATGACCGCAACTGACGATCACTGACCGGGATGCGCGACCGGCTCAGGCCGCTGATGCCGGCGGCCTGTCGGCGGGCACCGGTGGACTTGTGCCCGCCTGCCTACATTAGGACGGCACCAGCATTGGCTTGACGGAGTGTCCGGCGCATTAGAAACAGGCAGATCACTCCGCAGCGAAAACCTTGCAGATGGCGCGGTTCTTCGTATCGTCCTGTGCGCTGCCCTTCACCCCTCGCGCGATGGCGTGAAGCGGGGGCACAGGAAGAGGTGTCGCCCGCTCCGCCCGGAACCCATCGAGCATCAGCGCCAGGTGACGGCGCCAGGCCTCTGGCGCGACATCCTGGATGGCGGCCATGATGCCGCCGTGGGCCCAAATGACGAAAGCCATATCGTCCGGCGACACATCGGCCCGCAGAGTGCCCTGGCTCTGCGCGCGCTGGACGATGGTCTGCCCCAGGGTGCGAATGCGCGCCAGACGACTCTCAACGCACTCAGCCAGGGGCGTACTCATTGAGGTGAGGTCGCCTAGACCCCGGTCATCAGCTTGCAGTTCGCAGATCATCTCAAGGTACTGGGCGAAGCCTGACCACGGGTCCTCCGCCGTCGCGGCCTTCTGTGCCGCGTCCAGCCACGCATCGATCTTCTCCTCGAAGACGATCTCCGCCAACTCGAGCCGGGTGGGGAAATGACTGTAGAGCGTACCGATCGCTACGCCAGCTGCTTTGGCAATGGGCTCAAGCGGCGCCCCCATGCCCTCCCGGGCGAACGCGTCCGCCGCCGCAGCCACAATCGCCTCACGGTTGCGCTGGGCATCCCGCCGCAGGGGACGTCCTGCGCGTTTAACCGACTTCGCTCCATGCATGGACAGACACTACCAAAAGTTGAGGACCCCCTCAAGTTGCCCGAGGTGAGATCAGCCGCACACTGACAGGCCAACTCCGTGGGCGTCGAGACGCTGTGCTGTGCTGAACAAAGGATTCAGGCCTTCGCGGGGGATTGCACCGCGCTAACGCTTCGAGGGCCGGCCCGGCATCCGGGACGCAAGTGGCATCCGGACCCGTATTCCAGGGCATCCTGTTCGTGCTGCACACCGGGATCTCGTGGGAACACCTTCCTCGGGAACTCAGCTACGGCTCGGGCATGACCTGCTGGCGCCGCCTGGCGGAGTGGACCGAGGCCGACTTGTGGCCCCGAATGCACGAGTTCCTCCTCGCCAGGCTCCGCGGCGCGAACGCCCTGGCCTTCACCACCCGTCCAAGCAGCCTTCGCTGCTCGTCGATCCAATCCTCTTCAAGGTTCACGGAGACGCACGACCTGCCCGGATCCTCTACATAAACAGCGGGAGCCTCGTGCTCTTCGTTGTGCGGCTGGATCCTGATCTCAGGGCTGTGATCGTCGTCCCTCCAGCAGATGTCCTGCCCTGGGTCCAGAGCCCGGGACCAGCGCTCCAGGTCGGCAGGGCTCTGCTTACCTTCACCCACGAGGGCTCATGATGCCGAAGCAAAGCTGCAGCCACAACCAGATTGCCCCAGTCTCATTCCGTTAGGAGTTCTTACTGCCTGTTCTCTATCCGCTCGCGTGGTCGGGCAGGTTCGAACGGGGTCCTGGTTCGGGTGAGTTGTCCGGGGCGGGTGCATGAAGGAAGGGCCTCTTGGTAGCTCGCGGATGTCGAGTCCAGCGAGGAGCAAGAGGCCCTGTTGTCGAAGTGTCGCGTGGTCGTGGTCGCCGGGTCCAGTTCGTCCACTCGTGGGTGTGACTGCCTCGCTCACAGGTTCGGGAACGCTGTCGACCGGCCGCAGCGCCGGCCCCGGTACGGCTCGGACATGAGCGATGCCGAGTGGGCCGTGGTGAGGGACCTTCTGCCGGTTCCGGGCTGGCTTTCGGGCCGCGGCGGGCGTCCGGAGGGCTACTGTCACCGGCAGATGATCGATGCCGTGCGCTACCTCGTCGACAACGGCATCAAGTGGCGGGCGATGCCTGCGGACTTCCCGCCCTGGCCGCGCGTCTACGCCTTCTTCGCCCGCTGGCGGGATGCGGGACTGGTCACCGAGCTGCACGACCGGCTGCGGGAAGCCGTCCGCTCCCGTGAAGGCCGCAGCGCCGAGCCGAGCGCGGGAGTCGTGGACTCGCAGTCGGTGAAGGCGGACGCCACCGTCGCTCACACCTCACGCGGGTTCGACGCGGGCAAGAAGATCAACGGCCGCAAGCGGCACCTGCTCACCGACACGCTCGGACTTCTCCTGGCCGTGGCTGTCACACCGGCGTCCGTGACCGACCGGGACGGCGCCCGGTCCCTTCTGCCGGCGGCGGCCGGGCGCTACCGGCGGCTGGCCCGGGTCTGGGCCGACGGCGCCTACACCGGCCACCTCACCGACTGGACCAGCCAGCACCTCGGCCTCGTCCTCGACATCGTCCGCCGCAGCGAGGACGTCCGAGGCTTCCAGGCCCTGCCCCGCCGCTGGGTCGTCGAGCGGTCCTTCGCCTGGTTTCTGCGCAGCCGGCGTCTGGTGAGGGACTACGAACGACGCACCGACACCAGCGAAGCCGTCATCCGCTGGTCGATGACCGCCCTGATGAGCCGCCGCCTGGCCGCACAATCCGGTCGGCCTGCAGTCCTGACGGCAGGGTGAACCTCCCGGGCTTTGCTTCCACCAGCCAGCCCCGTTCCACCAGCCTCTTCAACCGTGCTCTGGCACCCTCGACGCGTGAGGCCGAGGCGCTGTCCCAGCCGAGCACCACGGCCGCCCGCCGGGCACCCAGCCCGTCGCTTCCGGCCCCAGCCGCGGCTGCCATCACCGCCTGGTAGTCCACCGACAGGTCTTCGACCCCGGCCGCGTTCTGCCGATGCGGCACCGCACGGCGCGGGCCCACCGGCCTCCTCCGCAACGGACCGGCGTCTGTCCCGGCCGGCTGTTCCTCCTCGGCGAGCGCTTCCAGATACTGCTCCAGGCCGATCGTCCGAAGCCTGAGAACCTCCTCGGCATCCGCCAGCCCTGCCCGCACCCGCTCCAGTTCGGCTTCGAGTTCCTCCACCCGCACGGCAGCGGCCTTCCGCCGCGCTTCCAACACCGCCCGCATCGACGGCATCCGCCACCCCCACCGACTCGATCAGCAACGAGTCGAGACTCCCGCCACAGCCGCAATCTCATGCCTGACCAGCGGAATCCGCACACCACATTCGGAAAGAGAACGGCCTCTTAGAGCTACCCGCCGTCAGTGCTTGTATAGACGGAGGCATGAGCCGCCGCGGCAGCCCTTCGCATGTTCCACTTCACCAAGGGCTGCAACGCATCGATCAGGGCTTCCCCCGTAGGTGTAAGGCTGTAGGTGATCTGGACGGGTGTGGTCGGCACCACGGTCCTCTTGATAAGTTCCTGGCGCTCGAGCTCCTTGAGCCGCTGGGAAAGCAGGCGGTCGGATATACCATCGATCACTGCCCGGTACTCACCGAATCGTCTGGCACCTTGTGCGGCAGCAACCAGGATCGAGCCCGTCCAGCGACGGCCGACGACTTCGAGAGCCTCCTGGAACCTTGGGCAAGTCTCGTCATGGATGGAACTGCGTTCAAGCTGTCGAGGCACGCGATCACTCCTTTGTTGCTTACTATACATTAGCACCTTATGGGTTATTTGTCATGGGTTAGGTGACTGCCGCAGTGTGATGACATGACCGACTACGGACACCAGCTGTCGTTCGGCTTGAGCCTCAACCCGGCGGCGGATGCTCTTGAAGAGACTCGTCGGCTCGCACGCCGGGCTGATGAAGACAGACTGGACTACCTTGCCGTCCAGGACCACCCGTACCAACCCGGATACCTGGAAACCTGGACGCTGATCAGTCACCTATCAGCGGTGACCAACCGCATCTCCTTCGTAACCGACGTGGCCGACCTCCAGCTGCGCCCTCCGACCATGCTCGCCAAGGCCGCCGCCTCCCTGGGCATCCTCACAGATGGCCGCATCCAGCTCGGAGTCGGCGGCGGCGCCTTCGCCGACGCGATCGCTTCGATGGGCGGCCTGCCCCGGCGCGGCGCGCAGATGGTCGCCTTCACCGAGGAGTCCCTCCACCTCATGCACCAGGCTCTGGCCGGTGGCGTGGTAAGGATGCAGACCCCCCACCATGCCGTGACGGGATACCGTGCCGGCCCGGTGGCGTCCACACCGGTGCAGCTGTGGCTGGGCGCCCAGAAGCCGAAGATGCTCAACGTGACGGGCCGGGCGGCCGACGGATGGATCTCCCCGCTGAACATCTACGTACCTCCCGAGGAGGTACCCGCGCGCCAGCAGATCATCGACGAGGCGGCCACGGCCGCCGGGCGCGATCCGCGATCCATCCGGCGCATCTACAACGTCATCGGGACCATCGGGGCGCACGGCGCCGGTCAGGGGCTCGTCGGAGACGTCCAGGTGTGGGTGGACACCCTCAGCGACTGGGCTCTGCGACTGGGCTTCGACACCTTCATCTTCTGGCCCACGGGGGACGCGGAGAACCAGCTCGAACTCTTCACCTCACACGTCGTACCCGCCGTGCGTGCACGCGTCGCAGCCGTGAGGGGACAACGATGAATCGGGAACTCGCCACCGTGTCGGCCGCACTGTCCGGCAAGTTGATCACCCCCGACGACAGTAGCTACAGGGAGTACCGCTCCACGTACACCACCGTGGGCAGCCCCGCCGTCGTCGCCGTCCCCGAATCCGCCGGTGACGTCGCCGCCGCCCTGCTCATGGCTCGGGAGCGCGGGCTTCCTCTCGCGGTGCGCAGTGGCGGGCACGGACTGTCCGGCAGTGGCACCAACAGCGAGGGCATGGTCATTGATCTCCGGCGGATGAACAAGATCACGGTACTCAACCGCAGGAAGCGTCTGGTGCGGGTTGAGGCCGGGGCCCGGTGGGCGCAGGTAGCAGAGGCCCTGAGTCCGCACGGCCTGGCCATCAGCTCCGGTGACCACGGCAATGTCGGTGTCGGCGGGCTGGCCACGGGCGGTGGCGTCGGATGGCTCGTCCGGAGCTTCGGACTGACTGTGGACCGCATACGCGCCGTCGAGGTGATGCTTGCCGACGGTTCGGCCGTGCGCGCCGATGCCTCCAACGAGCCTGACCTCCTGTGGGTGATGCGCGGTGCGGGAGCAGGCGCGGGTATCGCCCTGGCCTTCGAGTTCGAGGCCATCGAGCTGCGCAACGTGGGAGTCGCGCAGCTCATCGCACGGGTCGATCCCGCGGGCCATGTGCTCCAGCGCCTGGACGCGGCTCTAAAGGACGCCCCGCGGGAGCTCACGACCGCTCTCATGCTGTCCTCACAGGACTTCGTGACGAGTGCCTTCATCACAGCGGTTGTGGCCACGGACGATGAGCACGTCATCCGACGTTCGATCGAACCGCTTCTCAGCATCGGTGACGTGGCACTCCAGCAGGCCGGGATCACCCCCTACACGAACCTGGTGCCGCGTCAGCACATGCACTCCAATATGGGGCAGATGCGCTCCTCTACGACGAACGGCCTGATCACTGACCTCACACCCGCCGCTGCCCGTGCGATCGTCGACATGGCGAGCGGTCCCACTCCCGCGCACATCCAGATGCGGTCGCTCGGTGGCGCCGTGTCCGACGTCGATCCCGCGGCTACTGCGTTCCCCCACCGGCATCAGCGGTCCCTCGTCATCGCCTCCACCTTTCCCCCTTACGGCCACGAAGCCCTGGGCCGGGCATGGGAGCCGGTGGCGCAACATACAGAAGGGGCGTACGTAAACTTTGTGAGCAACCCAGACAAGGCCACGTTCGACCAGATCTACCCAGGGCCCACCGGTACCCGCGTCGCCGAGCTGTGGAAGCGCTACGACCCCGAGGGCATGCTGCGTCCAGGTAACTGACCACGGAGCAACCCTCGTCGCCGAGTGCTGCCAGCAGACGAGCGCTGTGGCTTTTGTATCGACGGGGTTCTTACCCCCGGAACACCAGCATGACGTCGGCAGCCCGCACAAGCGGAAGGGCGCAGCCATCCGTCCGTGTCCCCGCCGCGCCACTTGATGCCGTGCGGTGTGCCGGAACCGATCGGGAAGGGAGGGCCCCGGCCGAGTACGGGGGGAACTCGACCGGGGCCCGGATCACGGGGTGGGCACATCACTGACGCACCACGCAAATCGCGTTGGCTCGCAGCTGGGCACTGGATCAGCGGCTACGGCTGATCATGTTGTAGACACTAACATGCCGGTGTGACCTCCCTCTGCGAGCACACTGCTTCCGTAGTGTCATCGGTGTCAGTGGTGTTACGCACGACAGTGATAGTTACTCCTCACCACTGATGCGGTCGTTCCCTGCCGGCCACGGTGGTCCGTGGTTTCCACGGGGCACTGCTTAGGCGCAACGATCTTCTGGTCAAGGGATCGACGTGCGTGCACCAGGTGGCTATTGTGTCGGTGGTACACCGGAAAGCCCATGTGGCCCCGTACCGGCAGCCACGGGCCGTGCGCTCAATGGGGGGACGTCTACGCTTCGTGGGAGGCCACACGTCCGCCCACTCACGACTGGCCGATGACGTGCGTTTCTGCCGCGATGAACGCGGGCCATGATGTCGGTGTGGTGAATCAAACCACACCCGAACAGCAGGGCATGGGACTGCGTACGGTATGTGTTCTGACGCCCGGCCTGCTGCCGATCGACTTCGGCTGGACTCGGCAGCGTGCGCTGACCCTGCCGCGTCTGCGCACCGCCGCCGTCGGGGCGGATTGCGCGAGACAGACCTGGCCGAGTCGGAGATCCGGCGGACCCCTCATCCGTTTCCGTAAGACGCTCCCGCTCGCGTGATCACGCGCACGCCGGGGACGGGGGCTTCTCTCTCCCTGCGGCACTGCGGACGATCCCACAGGCTCGCACCGTCCTACAGCGGCGTGACCCGTCACGCGAGTCTCCTCATCCACCGGTGAGGAGGCGGGAGGCCGACACGGACCCGGTAAGCCGTGCCCGGTCTGTGCTTCGACGCCAGGCCCCTACCTCGCTGCCGTTCTCCCGCTCCCCCGCTCCCCCGCCGGACCGGTACAGCGAACCGTGGGTGCCTTTATTTCCACTGACGCAGGCACCGTCGACCGGCGAGGCTGTCATCGCGTCAGGCTGCTGGAGGTGGTGGAAGTGGAGGAGCAGCTCGTCGAGCTGGCGAGCACGACCTCGCTCGCGTCCAGTAGTTCGAGATCTCGAAGGTCTCCGACTCAAGCTCCAGGATTTCGTCGGCGAGGGAGACGAGGACCGGCTTGTCAACCGTAGTGACTCCTGATGTCAACATGTCCTAGCCGTTCCCGGGGCTGTCTGGCTCTCCCATTGCGCCGGTCGCCGCTGACGCCTGCAGCCTCCCTTCGCTGGCACTTCGCTGCCCCCTGTGTCGTACTGCGAGGGCTGCCGTCGCTGATACGTCCCCTGACGGTGTTCGCACTACCGAGCCGTCCGGAGGGGAAGCACGCACTGCGGCCTGTCTTGCCGACGGAGGGCTACGACGTGGCTCGGGGTGTCGGCGGTCACGGGGTGGTCGGTGTACTCGTCAACGGCAGTGGACGGCGCGTCATGTTCAGGGTGGAGTTGGACGCATTGCCCGTGGAGGAGCAAACAGGCTTGCCGTAACCGCCGTCGGGCCGCTGGCCCAAGCCTGCGGTCACGACTTCTAGACTGCGGCCGTCTTGGGGGTCGCGATGTTACTGGCCCGCGCGAGAGCGTATTGGTGGCGAAGCTGGCCACTCGGTTCACGGCTGCGGGGCGGTGCCGCTCTGCTATTGATGGTGGGGATCGCAGCCCGCGGCAGTGGGCCCATGTGCCCGGGTCGAACGTGGCGGAGCGGCTCGCTGCTCTGCCACCCAATCACTCACCGGGCTTCGCCCCGCATCTTCCCACCGCACTGCCTGCCGCGACGTCCACGATGACCGTCGCCGCGCTGATACAGCTGAGTCCGTCCTGTAAGCCGTCGCCGCCCTAGCTGAGGCTGCGGTGTTCGCCCGGCTAGCGAGACGGTCCGAGCCGTTGCCGCCTGATCGGCTGTTCTATCTAGGAAACAGACCTGCGGACGGCCTGCCCCTGCGGGGGCAGGAGTTCGGTGTCGGCATCGAGAAGGGCCCGGTCCTGGACTGCCTCTTGGAGGGAGCGGTGAGAGGCCACGATTGACGAGCCGGCCCTGCCTGTGTGCCGACGCCGCTTGAGCAGCCGCAGTCCGACGAACATCGCCAGCGCCATGGCGGCGAGTGCAAGCGCTCCGACGGCTCCTGCCGAGTGCAGGAACTCGGTGGCCGCCGTGCCGGCGAAGTATCCAAGTCCCACGTTCCCGACCCCCCAGACCACCGACGCGAGAGTGCTGAAGAAGAAGAAGCGTCTGTAGGACATTGCGGACGCGCCTGCGGCGAATGGCAGGAAGGTACGGATGAATCCGATGAACCGCCCGGCGAACACCGCCTTCCCTCCGTGCCGCACCAGGAAGGTCTGGGCTCTTCGAAGGTGGGCATCGAGGCGGAATCGGCGGAGTCGTCCGCTGCTGGGACGTCGTCCGCACCGGCGCCCCAGCAGGTAGCCAAGGTTGTCCCCGATGATGCCACCGGTCACCACCGCCGCTGCAAGGATCACCGGGTTGAGGTCGCCTTTACCGGCCAGTGCAGCAGCGATGAGGATGGCGGTCTCGCCGGGCACCAGCAGGCCGAGGAAGGCGCTGGTCTCGCTAACCGTCACAGCGAACACCAGCAGGTATGCCCACCAGCCAGCCGATTCGATCAGGGTATCGATGTGCATTAGTGGGCCTGCCTGCCGATGCGCCGAGGAAGCATGGAACTTTCCGCTCGCTGAAATCGGGGCGAGGAGAGAAGGAATGCTGCGGCGTACCACGCCAGAAGTGGCAGGGCTCCGGCCAGGAGAGCGCTGAGGAGCCGGTTCTCCGCAGTCAGTACCGCGGAGGCGCCGATGAGGACAGCCGCCGCAAACGCACCGAGCCGCGCCCACGGCGCACGGGTGGCGGCGATCAGCGCCAAGGCCATCAGGACGTACCAGCCGGCCCGTACGCCGGGCGCCTCCAGGTAGTGGAGGGCTAGTGGTGTCTCACGCGCAGAACACCGGAATACGGCAAGGACAGCAAACCCGGCACCGCTGGACAACAGCAGAGCAAGAGCACCGCGCGTGTAGAGAGCTTGGTGTCGATGGCCCAGCCAGAGCAGAGTCAGCGCCATCAGGGGCCAGTGGGCAACACTGTGCACGCCTGACAGCACATGCGCCGCGCTCTGCCCGTACTCCCCCCATCCTGTGGGCATGTCGGTATGGCGAGAAGCGATCGCGGAAATCCAGCGGACCGCGCCGCTGGGCGTGGCGTCCCTGGTCCTGGTGAGCAACGCTGCATAGAGCAGCGCGGCACCGGCCGCCATGACCGTCATCCGCCGAAGTCGGCCTCGGACCCCGGCCCACGCTGGGTGGGGCTCCCCAGTGCGGGACTGGCGGTGAGCGCGTGCGCTGAGAGACCATCCCTGTCCGGTCGGGGAGAGTTGAGATCCGTGGGGGGCGGGGGAAGCATCGACGTGCCATTGCTGGCGTGCCTCTCGTGAGGTCGCGAATTCCTCGCCTCGCTGTTCCGTTGTGCAGGGCGGCGCGGCGCCGCCAGCGGCACATGTGGACGGGTTCACAGCACCTCCTGAGCGCTCTGGGCCGCAACGCGCGCGGCGCCGCCCCTCGCTCACGTTGAAATGACAGTTGCCTGCTCGAGCGCTGGCGCATGAGCCATGACGAGGGATGGCCCCCGTTCGTCCGCGAATACCGCGAGAACTTTTTTGAGGCCACCCTCAAGTTTGCTTGGCAAACATAACCCGAGGGTTGCCTCATTTTATTGTTAGCATCGTCACAGATGGGCGGCGGGCTCCTGCAAGGACACCCGCGGCGTACCTCGGGGTGAAGCAAGAGAATCCGCCGGAAGAGCCCCGCGCCCGTCGGTTGGCTCGCCGGATCCCGGCGGCCCGGCCGCCGGCCTTAAGGCTCTGGTCAGCGGATCATGGCCAGCCCCATATGCGAATCACTGCTGCAGACAGGGCTATGGAGAACGCACGCCTCTTGCCCTCACGAGGGCCGGGCCCGTTCGATTTCGGTTCCTGCAGAGATCGCAGGCCGAAAGTGGCTGGCCAGCCTGCACTGCCTGTGAGTCGTCCGAGGCCAAGACGTCCTTGAGCTGCTGAGACGTGCGTACATTGCCGGTTCGGTATGCGACAGGAAGGGCAGGTCATTACCTGAGAGGGGATTAGTGCATCCCCGCGGGTGACGTGTGTCACCAGCAAGGCCTAGTCGCTCGGCGCGTCTGCGCCTGCGCGGGAGCCGCGGCAACCACGGCGGCAGGTCAACGGCCCGTCGCCCGCAATCTCTGCAAGCGCCGCAACGAGGTGGAACGTCAACCGGCTCACGTGCTGCCTCGCCTTTCCGCTAGCCCCCGATCGCTGACATGGGACGGTCGGGTTGCTCGAAGTCCGGAGCGTCGAGGCCTGCGCCGGCCTTCTTTCCCCACGTGGCCACGCGCCAGATCCGGGCGATCTCCTCATCGGGAGCACCGTGGCGCAGTGCACCGCGCAGGTCGGTCTCCTCGGTGGCGAACAGACAGGTACGGATTTGGCCGTCGGCGGTCAGTCGGGTCCGGTCACAAGCACGGCAGAACGGGCGGGTCACAGAGGCAATGACGCCGACACGGTGCGGGCCTCCGTTGACGAGCCAGCGCTCGGCCGGAGCGGAGCCCCGCAGCTCCTTGTCTTCCGGAGTCAGGCAGAAGCGGCTGCGTAGAGAGATAAGAATGTCGTCTGCGGTGATCAGGCCCTCACGCTTCCAGCCGTGCTGGGCGTCGAGCGGCATCTGTTCGATGAACCGCATCTCATAGCCGTTCTCGATAGCCCAGGCCAGTAGGTCGGGGGCCTCGTCGTCATTGAGTCCTGCCATCAGCACCGCGTTGACCTTCACCGGTGTCAGTCCTGCTTCACGGGCGGCCTGGAGACCGCTGAGCACGTCGTGGTGCCGGTCTCGTCGGGTCAGGCGCTTGAAGACGTGGGGGTGCAAGGTGTCCAGTGAGACATTGACCCGGTCCATCCCGGCGCCGGCCAGCGCCATTGCGGTGCGTCGCAGGCCGATGCCGTTAGTGGTCAACGACATGCGAGGGCGCGGTTCTAGGGTTGCGCACTGTTCGACGATGCCCATCAGGCCGGGCCGCAGCAGAGGTTCGCCGCCGGTGAAGCGGACCTCGGTGATCCCCAGTTCGGTGATGGCGATCCTCACCAGCCGGACGATCTCCCCGTCGGTGAGCAGGTCCGGTTTGGCCAGCCACTGCATGCCTTCCTCCGGCATGCAGTAGGTGCACCTGAGATTGCACCGGTCAGTAAGTGACACCCGCAGGTCTGTGGCCACCCGGCCGAAGGTGTCAGTAAGCAAGCCGACCACCCCTGACAGTGAATACCTCTATAAAATTACACAATCTTCCGTTTTGCCACTCAGGGGATATATTGCATGCGCACGTCTTGTTCACCCACGGCGCCGCTCCGTCAGGCACCGTCCAGGCCGGCGGAGGAGGACCTGCCGTCGGCAGATACATGTCGCGTCAGACGGAACGTCTGCATCATGAGCCGGCTTCTGAAGTCGGGGTCTAGCGCGGAGGGGTTCGGCTTCGCGGGCCGATCTTCAGCCAGATAGCGTCCGCCCCAGGCCTCGGCGGACAGAGCCGCCTGCACCACATTCCGCGCGCCTTGCTCCACAGGCGCTCCGCCGATGTCGTACATCGCATGCAGCAGTGCCGTGTGAATGACACCTGGATGCACACTCACCGCATCGAACCGAGGTGAGGGCGCTTGATCGGCGAGCCATCGTGCGTGCGCTACGAGCCCCAGCTTGGAACGTGAGTAGGCGACGGTCGGGGTGTAGGCCGTGTGTTCCATGTTGAGGTCGTCGGGGTCCAGCGACGCCGACAGGTGCGTGGCCGAGGAGACATGGACGACGCGTCCGTGTGCGGCGCGGAGCAAAGCGGCAAGACGATCGGTCAGCAGCACGGGCGCAAGGTAGTTGGTCTGCAGGGTGAGTTCGTTGCCATCCGTACTGAGCTGCCGAGTCGGGGGGCCCGGGCGTCCTGCATTGTTGATGAGCACGTCAACCCGGTCGGTGAGGGCGGCGATCCGGTCGGCGAGGGCGCCGACCGCAGTGAGGTCGCCGAAGTCTGCCAGGACATAGTGCACCTCACTTTGCCCCAGGTCCCTGAGCTGTCCGAGGAACCGGTCCACGTTCGCGGGATGCTGAGGGCCGTGCACAATCAGCCGGGTCGCCCGTGAGGTCAGCAGACGGGCGACGGCTTCTCCGATACCGCTGGTCGCGCCCGTAAGCACCAGAGTCATGGAAACAGGACCGCCAGAAGACATTTCGGATACCGTTCAACGCAGACAGTCGGCGGCAGGGCTACCCGCGAGATCCGCAGCGTGCGGATGCCCCGCCCTGCCATGAGCCCAGCCTCGGCCGACTCCTCCAGCACCGCAAGCCCACCTCGATCCGAGATTACGAATGCATATCCAGATTTTCGGATGAATGGAGGCTGCGATGCGGTCCGGCACGGTAACAGGCATGCGCGCCGGGACCACTCACCAGCTGTACGGCGACATGCTCAGACCCGAGCCGGCTGGGCGTAGAGGCTCTTGCCTCCGCAGACGTACATCACCTGGCCGGTGACAGCACGGCTGGCGGGAGAAGCGAAGTAGTGGGCGGCCCAGGCCACGTCGGTCGGCGCGCCGATCGTTCCCATGGGCTGGGCGGTCAGGAGGCGGTCCATGACCTCCTGCGGTTCCCGGCGCAGCAGCGGGGTGTCGATCAAACCGGGGGCAAGACAGTTGACGGTGATGCCGTACTTGGCCACCTCGATGGCGAGGGACCGGGTGGCTGAGACGAC
This sequence comes from Streptomyces sp. SS1-1, assembly GCF_008973465.1. Classification (NCBI taxonomy): domain Bacteria; kingdom Bacillati; phylum Actinomycetota; class Actinomycetes; order Kitasatosporales; family Streptomycetaceae; genus Streptomyces; species Streptomyces sp. SS1-1. The sequence goes on from NZ_WBXN01000001.1 coordinate 62,303, forward strand.
CCCGCCTTTGGATGTGGCGTAGGCGAGCTGCCCGTACCAGCCGAGCCAGGCCCGGGAGGCGATATTGATGATGCGGCCGGTACGTCGAGGGATCATGGAGGTGAGCGCCGCCTGACTGCACAGGAAGACGCCGGTCTGGTTGATGGCTTGCGTCTTGTTCCACTCGTCGTCCGTGATGCGCCGTATCCCTCGGTCGATGCTGATACCGGCGTTGTTTACGAGGACGTCTACCGGGCCGAGCCGGTCCTCGACCTCGGTGAAGAGTGCGGAAACGGCTTCTCGGGAGCTGACGTCCACGGGCAGTCCCACGGCCGTCGCGCCCGTGTGAGTGATTTCGTGGGCCGTGGCCTGTGCTCGCTGTTCGTCGATGTCGGCTATCGCCACTTGCGCGCCGGCGGCGGCGAAGTCGCGGGCGATAGCGAGGCCGATGCCGCTGGCCCCGCCGGTGACGACTGCGACCTTTCCGTCGAGATTCATTGTGTCTCCTTCAGTGTTGATCATGGTCGGTTCTTTAGACGGACAGGCTTGACAGGAGGCTGGCACCACCGCAGCAGTGCAGGACCTGACCGGTGATATAGCCACTGCGGGGGTTCAGGAAGAAGGCTGCGGTCTCCGCGATGTCGTGGACGGTGACGGGGTCGGGGGTCAGCGCCTCGGGTTCGTACAGGTGGGTGTTCTCGGGGTGTCCGGCCTCCCGCAGAGGGCTGCCCTCGGGGGGCAGTGCAGCTATGACGTTCACAGTCGTGCCCGTGCGACCGAGTTGGAGTGCCAGGCTGCGCGCTGCCGAGACGAGTGCCCCGCTCTGGGCAGCCAGGTCGGGACGGCTCGGCCAGCCGAGGCCGTCCCGGCTGGCGATGACGACGATCCGTGACCCGCCTTCCTCGGGTGTGCGCAGGAAGGGAATCAACTGCGCTACGCGCGTGAGCAGCTGTTCGGCCGCGCTGCGGGTGGGTGTGCCGTCCAGAAGGCCAGGATCGTAGACGAATGCATCGATCGGGCCGGTGGGCTCGGTGAAGGCCGCGTCTGCGTCGACGCTGTAGCCGGCGGTTTTCAGACGGGTGGTGACGGCGTCCGCTGTGGCGGTGCCGGCCGGGGCCAGGACGAGGGCGCGGCGTGCGAGATTGCGGTGGGACATCTGGCAGTGCCTTTCAGTCGGCGGTGAGGATGTGCACGGAGCAGGCGCCGTTGTCGACGCCGAAGATGCCGCCGCCGGTCACGTGGGTGAGAGCCACGGATGCTCCGGGCACCTGCAGGGAGCCTGCCTGGCCGGTGAGCTGCCAGTAGGCTTCGCAGATCTGTGTGGCCCCGGTGGCCCCCACGGGGTGGCCGCGGGACATGAGGCCTCCGCTGGGGTTGACCGCGATGCGCCCGTGCCGGTCGAAGTCGCCGTCGCGCACGGCCCGGTGTGCCGTGCCGCGCTCGGCAAGTCCCAGTGCCTCGGAGTGGAGAAGCTCAGCGATGCTGAAGGCGTCGTGCAGCTCGACCAGGTCGAGGTCGGCCGGGCCGAGCCCTGCCATCGCGTACGCCGCCTTGGCGGTGCGCTCGGTGATGTCGGGCCACGTCATGTCGCGGTACTGGGTGTGGAAGGTGCCGGAGCGCACCACGCTGGCGCGAATCCGTACGCGGGGTGTGTGCAGTTGTTCGGCGACTTCCTGGGAGCACAGCAGGACCGCGGCGGCGCCGTCGCTGTTAGGGCAGCAGTGCAGCAGGCGCAGGGGGTCGGCGACCGGCCGGGAGTTGGCGACGTCCTGCGCGGTCACCTCGTGCTGGAAGTGGGCCCGCTCGTTGAGAGCGCCGTTGGTGCGGTTCTTCACGGAGACCGCGGTCAGGTCGTCCACCGTGGCGCCGAAGTCGTGCAGGTAGCGCTGAGCTCGCATGGCGTAGGCGGCGGGCATGACCATGCCCTGCTCGATCTCGATGTCGTTGGTTGTCAGGGGGAGGGTTCCGCCGCCGAAGGACGAGAGGTTTTCTGCTCCGAAAGCGATGACGGCGTCCGCAGCGCCGGAGGCCACGGCCTGCCAGCCCAGATGTATGGCGGATGCGCCGCTTGCGCAGGCGTTCTCCACGGTGAAGGCGGGCTGGCCTGATATACCGACTCGCTGGAGGACTCGCTGGGCCAGCAGGGATCCGCCGTACGAGGAGCCGGCGAAGCCGGTGTCCACGGTGTCCGGGGTGATTCCCGTTGTCTCGAGCAGGGAGTGGACGGCACGGTAGCCGAGTTCGGCTGCGTTGAGCTCCGGGTGCTTGCCGAAGGGGTGAACGGCGGCGCCGGCGACGTAGACAGGCTTCATCACTGCTCTCCGGTGGTTGTGTGCTGGTCGTCGAGGGCGGTGACGACGTAGGAAGTGACAGCGCCTTCGGGGGTGTCTGCGATGCGGGCCACCGTCAGTTCCACCGGGGTGCCGGGTGCCAGAGCGCGGTCGGAGGAGGGGCTGTGGGCGAGAAGGCGCACGCCGCTGATGTCGACGTATGCAAGGACGTAGGGAGCCTGGAAGCCGCGCGGAGCGATCCTGACGACGCTGGAGGCATAGACGCTGCCGCGCGTGTGGCTCGTGATGTTCTCCACGTCGGAGGAGGCGCAGGTCGAGCAGGTGTCCCGGGGCGGGAACCAGCGGCCGGAACATGCATGGCAAAGGGTGATGGTGAGGGTGGCGTGCTCACCGTCCTGGTGGGTCCAGTGGGCGCCGATCTGGTGTGCCGCTGGTTGCGTCTGAGGGAGTGTCATAAGTTCGGTCCTTGTCGGAGTTCTGCTCAGTGGCCGTGGTACTGGGGCGGGCGGCGTTCAGCGAAGGCGGTTCGTCCTTCCACTCGGTCGTCGGTGTCCCGCAGAACGCCCCACAGCAGTTGCTCGAGGGCGACGGACTGGGTGAGCGGCATGTCCTGTGTCCGGTCGGCGAGTGCCTTGAGGCTCTTGATCGCCAGAGGTCCGTTGGAGGTGATCCGCCCGGCCAGTTTCATCGCTGTGGGCAGAAGCTCATCGGCCGGGACGACGTCGCTGACCAGGCCGACGCGGTGGGCTTCCTCGGCGCTGATGCGGTCGCCGGTGAGGATCATTTTCATGGCGACGGCCCGCGGGACCGCCCGCAGCAGTTTGGATACGCCGCCCACCGCGGGAACGCTGGCCCAGCGGGCTTCGGGCAGGCCGAAGGTGGCGTTCTCACTGGCGATGCGCAGGTCGCAGTCGAGCGCGATCTCGGCTCCTCCGCCCAGGGCGTGGCCGTTGACGGCGGCGATGAGCGGCTTGCCGATGTTGAGTTCGCTGAGTGTGATGGCCCGTACGTATAGGCCGTCCTCGATGCTCTGCTCGTACGGTGCGAAGTAGGCCTGGGCGAAGGAGGCCTTCGGCGGCAATGTCTTCTTGAGGTCGGCGCCGGTGCAGAAGGCGCGGTCACCCGTTCCGGTGACGATGCCCACGGCGAATGTGGGGTCCTCCCGGAAGTCCCGGAGGACCTGGTTGAGGGTGTGCATGGCTTCGACGTCCAGCGCGTTCAGCGCTTCGGGACGGTTCAGCCGGATGATGAGTGTGGCGTCGGCGCGCTCGGTCTGGATGGTCATTCAGCCCACGACTCCTTCTGCTGCGAGGTGCTGGTATTCGTCCGGGGTAAGTCCGAGAAGGTTCAGGCAGACGTCGCGGGTGTCGGCGCCCAACAGGGGGGCCGGCTCGCGCAGGCGGCCGGGGGTGGCGGACAGCCGGTAGGGGATGTTGTCGTACACACTGGGACCCATTTCCGGGTGGTCGAGGACCTTCCAGTGCTCCCGGGCGTTGAGCTGGGGGTCGGTGAGGACTTGTGCGGCGTCGCTCACAACTGCTGCGGGCACACCAGTGGCGGCGAGGGCGTCGGCCAGTGCTTGCGCGTCGTAGGCAGGGGTGATGGCTGCGATGCCGTCGTCGAGTTCCTCTCTTGCTGCCTGGCGGCCGTCGGCGGTGGCGTAGAGGGGCTTGGCGGCCCATTCGGGGCGGCCCAGGACGTTGGTCAAGGCCTCCCATTGGTCGTCTGTGGTGACGGCGATGGCACACCACCGGTCCTTGCCCGCGCAGGGGTAGACGCCGTGGGGAGCGGCGGAGGTGTCGTGGTTGGCTTCGCGGTCGATGCGCTGGCCTGCTGCTGCGGCCAGCAGCGCGGGCCCGATGACGTTGACCGTGGACTCCAGTTGGGCCAGCTCGATGTACTGGCCCTTGCCTGTCCTGCGGCGGTGACGCAGGGCGGCAAGGACGGCGACTGCTGCGTGCAGGGGGTTGGGAACGTGGTCGGGGTAGTTGGTTCCCGTTCCCACGGGCGGGTGTCCGGGGTAGCCGGTGAGGCCCAGGAGCCCACCGGCTGCCGCGATGGTCAGACCGTATCCGCGGAAGTCGCGGTGCGGTCCGGTGTTGCCCTGCATGGGCATCTCGAGACAGATGATGTCGGGCCGGACGGTGGTGAGGTCCCGGTAGCCCAGCCCCAGCCGGTCCATGGTGCCTGGTGTGAAGTTGCTGGTGACGATGTCGCTCTTGGCGATCAGGGCGAGCGCGAGCTCCTTGCCCCGCGGGCTCTTCAGGTCCAGACAGATGGATCGCTTGCTGGAGTTGCGGTTGGCGAAGTAGCCGCTGCGGTTGGGCCCGGGCCGGCCGTCGCGGAAGGGTGCCATGCTGCGGATGGGGTCGGTGCGCGTGCGCGATTCGACCTTGATGACATCGGCGCCGTGATCCGCGAGCGGCTTGGTGAGGAAGGGTCCTGCGCCGACCCAGGTGAAGTCGGCCACGCGCACCCCTTCGAGCGGGAGCGGAGAGGTCATGCTGCTATTCCTTGTTTTCTGCGGCCGTGCGAGCCGCGGGGAGGGTCTCCAGGACGGCCTGGGTGTCAGCACCTGGCTGTGCTGGTGGAGCGCCTGGCGCGACCGTCATGCCGTCGAAGCGGTAAGGCGAGCCGGGGAAGGGGAGGGTCCGGCCGTTGACGGGGAGGGCCAGGAAGAAATTGCGTTCGAGGAGTTGCGGGCTGGTCAGGAGGTCATCGGGCGTGGAGACCGGGGCGATGCTGATGCCCCGGCGCTGTCCGTCCTCGTAAAGAGCCTGCTTCGTTCGCCCTGCTGCGAAGCGCTCGAAGAGACCGCGGAAGGTTCGTACTGCTTCGCCGCTGCGGCGCCAACTGCGGTCGTGCCAGCGGGGATCGTGCAGTTGTGCGGCCTCGTGGAGGCCGCTGTCGACCAGCCATGTGGTGATCGATTCCCAGGCGAGGGGGAGGCCGCCGAGGCCTCCCACCAAGTAGATCCATCCGTCGGAGCACGGGAAAAGGCCCGTCCCTGCTTCCACTGGGCCTGATCCGACACGGTGACGGACCGTCTTCTCAAGGTCGACGTATTGCACGGCGTTTTCCAGGGAGTGGGCGACCGCCTCTTGCACCGATACGTCGACAATCTGTCCCTGGCTGGTTTCCTCCAGCACGAGAACGGCCATGAGTGCTGCGGTAGCAGCGTGGACGCCCGCGATGACCGAGGTCTGGTTGCCCCAGGCGCGCACGGGCGGCAGGGCGGGATCTCCGGCAAGCGCAAGTAGTCCGCCGGCTGCGAGGAGGGTGAGGTCGGTTGCCGGCCGGTCGGCCCATGGGCCGCTGAGACCGAAGGGGCTGATGCAGACGTGTATGAGTTGCGGGTGTCTGTGTGTGACGTCAAGGGGGTGCAGTCCACGACGGCGCAGACTGCTAGGCCCTTCGCTGGTGAGCAGTATCTGCGCTGTTTCCAGCAGACTTTCCAGCTGCTCACTGCAGGCGCCGATTTCGTTGCCGTCGAGGACGATGCTGCGTTTACCCGCTTCGGTGAAGGCGAAGGGGAGGCTGGTCCCGTCGTCGGTTAGCGGAGGACGGGATCGCTCGGGGGCGCCGCCCTTGGGTTCGACCCTGATGACGTCGGCTCCGAGGTCGGCGAGGAGTCGTCCTGTATAGGTGCCGAGGCTTGTGCTGAGGTCGACGACGCGGAGGCCTTCAAGGGGGCCGGGGGAATTGATGTGTGTCATGGTCACCACCCCGCCAGGACGGTGAGGGCAGTCCAGCTGACAAGAGGGGCGGCCAGGACGAGGCCGAAGCCCCACTTCATAAGTTGTCGGTAGACCATGGCTTGTTGTTCCTTGGGAGCGTTGGCGACCACCATGGCGCCGTTGGTGGAGAAAGGGCTGCTGTCCACGACGGATGACGAGATGGACAGGGCGGCCACGAGACCGATCGCGGTGACCTGGCCGGTGGCGATGAGGGGTACCGCGAGGGGGATCAGGGCGCCCAGGATGCCGGTGGTCGAGGCGAAGGCCGACACGACGGCGCCGATGTAGCAGATGAGGAGCGCCGCAAGAAGCGGTGCGTCGACCTTGGAGATGGCGTTGCCGAGATAGTCGACGGTGCCGATCTTCTGCATCAGTGCGACATAGGTGACGATGCCGCAGACGAGCAGGACGACGCTCCAGTTGATCTGGGTCACTGCTTCCTTGGCGGTGCCGGGAGAAAGAAGCGTGAGAAGGACGGCAGCTGTCAGGGACATCAGGCCGACATCGAGGTCCAGGACCAGGGCGCCGATCACCAGCGCGACCATGCTCCCCAGGGTGACGAGGCGGTCCCGGTCCAGCGAGAGGACGGCAGTTTCGACCGATGCGGGTTCGGTTGCGATGACGGCTGTGGTGGACGGCCCTGAGGTCGTGTGGTGCAGCTTCGCGCTGACAGGGTTGTCGCCCGTGGCGGCTCGGGAGGCTACGCGTCCGGCGGCAATGAGGTGACGGCCGCCGAATCCAAAGTAGATGCCGGCGCCGAGCAGCACGTTGAAGACCAGGTTGGACAGGAAGAGGACCGCAGGGTCCCCGGCGATTCCGCTGGTGTCGACGACGCCGTTGGTGACGACGCCCAGCACTCCCAGGGGAGAGAAGTTCCCGGCGGCAGATCCATGGACAACCATCAGCCCCATGAGCAGGGGGTTGATGCCGTACCTACTGGCGAAAGTCATCCCGATGGGGGCGATGATCGCCACGGCTGCCGGGCTTACGGCACCGAGGGACACCAGTACACAGCTGACGGTGAACATCACCCAGGGAATCGCTGCCACCTTGCCGCCCACTAGGGCGTGTTTTAGAACTCGCTGACCTGCTTGGTGGGCCGTCCGGGGAAGTCGCGGGCGGCCATCCAGATGGTGAGGTCGCGGGCGATGCCGTTGACACTCGTGGCCGTGGTGACCTCGTGCTCGTTGCGGGAGGTGTCACGGCGGACGATCTCGTAACCGCCTTCACCGACGACGGCCACGGAGGCGAACCAGACAGGATCGTCCTCGTCCGGCTGGACGACCACGAACGTGTTGTCGGAGTCGTTGAGGTCGCTGATCATCATGAACAGCGCGTCTTCAGAGGGGTCGTCGATGCGGTCGCCGTTCTCGCTGTCGGCGCCGTAGTACTGAGCCCCCATCGTTGCCTCTCCCTCACCCTGAGCACCTGGTCGCGGTCAGCATGGCACGTGGCACCGACAGTTCAGGCCGGTCATAACCATTCGCCGATGGCGGCGATCAGAACGGTGGCTTCGAAGCGGACGGCGAGTTTGTCGAACCTGGTGGCGACCGCGCGGTTGCGCTTGAGCCGGTTGATTCCGCACTCGACCGCGTGCCGGGCCTTGTAGTCCTCGCGGTCGAACGCTGGAGGCCGCCCGCCGGCTTTGCCGCGCCGTCTGCGGTTGGCGGCCTGGTCGGCGGGCTCCGGGATCGTGCAGCGGATTCCGCGCTTTCGAAGGTAGGCCCGGTTGGCGCGGGAGGAGTACGCCTTGTCGCCCCGTACCCGCAGCGGCCGGACACGAGGACGGCCCGGTCCGGTGCGGGGCACCCGGATGCCTTCCAGGACGGCGGCGAACTGAGGACTGTCACCACGCTGACCTGCGGTGACCAGCAACGACAGCGGCCGTTGGCCTTGCTCGCAGGCCAGATGGATCTTGGTGGTGAAGCCTCCCCGTGACCGGCCCAGGCCGTGGTCGTCGGGCTCGGTGCGGATTCCGCCCGGCGGTTCCTTCTGGGCCTGTCCGTCACGGCGGGCGCCTGCGGCGTGTTGATGGGCTCGGCAGATCGTGGAGTCCACGTTGACCTCCCACGTGATCAGCCCGTCCGCATCCGCCCGGGCCTGCAGCCGGGTCAGCAGTTCGGGCCAGGTGCCGTCACGTTGCCAGCGGCGAAAGAGCCCGTAGACGGTCTGCCACGGCCCGTACCTCGACGGCAGATCCCGCCACGGAGCACCGGTCCGCACCCGCCAACGGATCCCGTCGATCAGCCTCCGCCGACCCAACGATGGCCGCCCCAGCACCGCGACCGGCAACAGCGGCTCCAGCACGGCCCACTGCCCGTCAGAAAGATCCCCTCGCCCCACACCGCGATCATCACGGCACAGGGCAAGGGGCGAAGCCCACTTCTAAAACACGGCCTAGGCGTACCGCCGCCTGGACGAGCCACTCCACAGTGCCGTTGTTCCGGGCGATCGCGAACAGATAGGTGACCCCGACAAGGATCACGAAGAGCTCGCCCGGGAAGCCAGCGAGCACCTCGGGGGTCCTCATCCCCAGAACGCCGGCTCCGACTGCGAACGAGGCGACGAGGGCCAGGGCGCCGAGGTTGACCGCACGCAGTGTGCCGATCAGGAAGATCACCAGCAGGGCGAGGATCGAGATGAGCTGCTCAGACAAGCGTGTCTCCTTGAACCGGATCGTGTGCCGTCTGGCCAGTCGTCCGCGTGTGAGCCAGACGGGGCGCCAGGATCAGGAGTTTCGAGATCTCGAAGTTAACTCCGTATTTACGTAGCAGTGAGCCTAAGGAGGCCACCGAGCGGCGTCAAGAGCCGTCCTCGCCGCAACCGGTGTCTGGTGCGCTCACCTGGGGGTCACCGCTGTAGCTGTCCGTCGGGCCCGGTGCCGTCGTGCAGGCCTGCCGGGACGACGGGAGCGCTTCTCGAATACTGTTTCTGGCAGGGCGGACGTCGGTGCGCCCTGGGCATCAGCAGTGGAGTGAGAGGGGTTGCCGATGAATCCGGCCCGCATCGACCGGGCGCTGGCCATCCTGGGCTACCTGGCCGAGCATCAGGAGGGCTCCACACTCAAGCGGTTGAGCGAAGACCTCGAGCTACCCATGAGCAGCGCGCACGATCTGCTTCAGACGCTTGTCGGGCTGGACGTGGTGAAGATGCTGGGGCAGCGAACCTACGGACTGGGGCCCAGGTCGGTCGTCCTCGCCCTGTCCATCGTCGACAGCGTGGACCTGCGGCATGTAAGCCAGCCCTATCTGGCTGAGCTGTGCGAGGAGATCAACGAGAATACCTACCTGGCCGTCCGGAGCGGTGCCGGCGTGGTCTACGCCGACCGGCATGAGGCGGGTCAGACCCTGTCGGTCGTGATGAAGTTGGGCGGACAGCGCCCGCTGCACGGGTCGAGTGTTGGCAAACTCATGGCTGCCCATAACCCGGACTTGGAGCAGCGAGTTCTTCAGGCTGCCCGACTTGAGCAGTTCACGCCGCGCACGCTGGTCGACCGCGGGGAGCTGCGGGAGGAGTTCTCATCGATCCGTTCCCGGTGCTACAGCGTGAGTGACGGTGAGAGCGTGGAGGGCATCCTGGGGCTGGCAACCCCCATCGTTGATGCTGCTGGCACGGTGAGCGCGGCTGTGCACGTCTCCGCTCCCAGAGGCCGTCTGTCCGCGGACCGTCTGCCCTTCGTGGTGGCTGCGATGTCCCGTGCAGCAGCACAGATCTCGCGGCAGCTGGGGGCGGCAGAGGACAGTGTGCCTTCACGCGGCATTGATGAAGTGCGGGCCTTCGAGGAGCAGCGCAGGGGCACGGAGTAGTCGGAGTACTCCGGCACACACCGGCGTGGTGTGGGATGCGAGGGCTGTGAAAACGCCCCACCGGTGCGACGAGGAGGGTTCCTCGTCGCACCGGTGGAGGCGGTGTGCGGTCAGAAGAGCTGGTCGATGGTGAAGGGGAGGGAGCGCAGCCGGCGGCCGGTGGCGTGATGAACGGCGTTGCCGATGGCGGCCGCGATGCCAACCAGACCGACCTCTCCGACACCCTTGGTGCCGACCTTCGTGGCCCAGTCTGGCGTGCCACAGAAGATGACTTCCATGTCGGGGATGTCTGCGTTGACGGGCATCAGGTAGTCGCCGAAAGTTGCGTTGGCGATGCGCCCGGTGCCCGCGTCAGTGGCTGTGGCCTCGAACATGGCCTGGCTGATGCCGCCGACGGTGCCGCCGTTGATCTGGCTGGTGGCGGTCTTCTCGTTGAGGATGCGTCCGCCGTCGATGGCGGAGACCACCCGTGCCACCCGCAGCAGACCCAGTTGCGGATCGAGGCGTACCTCGACGAACTTGGCTCCGAAGGCACCGGCAGTAGCCATGCCGATCTTCTGCGCGTCGGGAGGCACACTGCGGCCGTCGGCGCTGAGCTCTTCCAGTCCGTGGCGGGCGAGGATGTCGGTGTAGGCCTCCCCCTGATCCGGAGCGTCCGTGCGGTGCAGACGCCCATCACTGGCCGTGACCTCCTCCGGCGTCGCTCCGCGCAGTGGTGACTTCTCGTCGTCGCGCACGACGTCGAGGAACTCCCGGACGAGGTTGCCGCATGCGGTGTGAACCGCATTGGCCAGCGCACCGGTCAGGCCCGAGCCGCCAGCCTGAGGGGCATAGGGCATGTCCGAGTCGCCGAGGTCGAAGCGGACACGCCCGAGGTCCAGGCCGAGGAGTTCGGCCGCGAGTTGAGTCATGACCGTGTAGGTACCGGTGCCGATGTCGGTGGCGGCGCTGGTCACGTAGGCCGAGCCGTCACGGCGCAGCGACGCCCGTGCCTGGCAGGGAACCTGGTAGTAGGGGTAGGACACTCCGGCCATGCCGTAGCCGATGAGCCACCGGCCGTCCCGCATGGACCCGATTTCCGGGTTGCGGCGCGACCAGCCGAACCGCTCCGCACCCAGCGTGTAGCACTCGCGGAGCGCCTTGCTCGACCAGGGCAGTCCGAGTACGGGATGGTTCTCGGCGTAGTTGCGCAGCCGGAACTCCAGCGGATCCATGCCGATCGCGTGGGCCACCTCGTCGATGGCGCTCTCCAGGGCGAAACTCCCCTGGCCTTCCGCGGGGGCTCGCATCGATCCCGGGCAGGGGATGTTGAGGCGGGCTTGGCTGTCACGCGTCCGTACGTTGGGGCATGCGTAGGAGACGGCCGAGCCGAAGGCGACCGGCTCGTAGTCGTCGTCTTCCATCGCTACCGACGAGATGCTGTGGTGCTCGAGGGCTACCAGGTCACCGGCGCTTGTCGCGCCGATCTTGATCTGCTGGACGCTGTTGGGGCGATGTCCGACCGAGGTGAACATCTGCGGCCGCGTCAGCACCAGCTTTACCGGGTGCTTGACTTCACGTGCGGCCAGCGCGGTGAGGATGGTGTGGGACCAGACCCGCAGGCCGGCGCCGAAGCCGCCGCCGACATAGGGGGCGAGCACTCGCACGCCGCTCTCGGGAATCTGAAAGATCTGGGCGAGTGAGGTCCGCACGTTGTGCGGCCACTGCGTGGAGTCGTGGATGGTGACCGAGTCGCCGTGCCAGGAGGCGATCGTGGTGAACAGGCCGAGCGGATTGTTGGTGTTGTCCGGTGTCGTGTACCGCTCGTCGATCACGGCGTCGGCCGTGGCGAGTCCGGCCGATACGTCGCCTCGCTCGGTGTCCAGGCCCCAGGGGTTCTCGACGATCTCGGCACGCGGGTCCTCGACGTCCAGCAGCGCTTCGGCAGGCTCGTATTCCACACGCACGAGGGATGCGGCGTGCCGGGCCTGCTCAGGACTGTCGGCAACGACGATCGCGATGTGCTGGCCGTAGTGCAGGATTCGGTCGTCCTGCATAGGCGCCGGAGGCGACGGCCCCAGCAGCGTCATCGGCCCGCGCTCCAGCTGCGGTGCGGTCAGGTGCGTGATCACCGTGAGGACGCCCGGGGCGGACTGCGCGTCGGATGCGTCGATGCTGCGAATGCGTCCCGCGGCAATCGTGCTTCCCACCACAGCCGCGTGCACCATGCCCGGATAGCTGAAGTCGTTGGGGTAGTGAGCCGCCCCGGTGACCTTCAGCGGGGCGTCCACACGGTCCACACCCTCGCCGACGACCGTGTCTGTGCGGGTTTTGACGGTGGTCATGAGTGGGCTCCTGCAACGGTCTCCAGAGTGCGCACCAGGGTGCGCTTGGCCAGTTCTACCTTGAACGCGGTGCCCGGCAGGGTCTGCGCGCCCTCCAGGGCTGCTTCTGCCGCTGCCCGGAAGGCATCCTCCCCCGCCTCGGCTCCCCGCAGAACTTCTTCAGCGCCGAAGGCCCGCCACGGGATTGTGCCGACCCCGCCCAGTCCGATCCGGGCCTCGCGGATGGTGTTGCCCTCGAGCTGAAGGGCGACGCCGGCCGAGGTCAGAGCGAACTCGTAGGACACACGGTCGCGCACCTTCAGGTAGTGCGACCTGGTTCCTTCCGGGAGCAGGGGGATCTCGACCTCGGTGATCAGCTCGCCGTGCTCCAGTACGTTCTCGATGTGCGGTGACGTGCCAGGCTGCAGGTAGAACTGCGTCAGGGGGACCGACCGAGGGCCGTCCTGGCCCTGGATGTGGACAATCGCATCGAGTGCTACGAAGGGGATCGCAACGTCCGAAGCGTGCAGGGCGATGCACTGATCGCTCGTGCCGAGGATGGCGTGCATGCGCTGAATACCTGTGATGGCGGCGCAGCCAGATCCGGGGTCTCGCTTGTTGCATGCGCCTACCGTGGGGTCGCGGAAATAGCGGCAGCGTGCGCGCTGCAGAAGATTGCCGCCGATGGTGGCCATGTTCCGCAGCTGCGTGGAGGCTCCCAGGAGAAGCGCCTCCCTGACGAACGGAAGCCTTTCACGCAGCAGGGAATCCGCCGCCAGCTCCTCCATCGTCGTCAGCGCGCCGACGTGTACCGCAGCGTCGGCGTGCATGATGCCCTTAAGCGGCAGGCGGGTGATGTCGACCAGGCGCTCAGGGTCGAGAACGCCGTCTTTCATCAGGTCCAGCTGGGTTGTCCCACCAGCAAGGAAGGAGGTCTTTGGGTCTGCGGTCACGGCCGCGATTGCCTGTTCGGGCTCGGCGGGCCGAACGTACTCAAAGGGACGCATCGTTACCCTCCGACACTACTTCGCGGATCGCGGCACGGATGTTCGCGTAGGCGCCACAGCGGCAGATGTTTCCGCTCATGAATTCGCAGATGTCTTCCTCTGTCCCTGCACGGCCCTCCGCCTGCAGGGAGACGGCGGACATGATCTGTCCGGGGGTGCAGTAACCGCACTGGAACGCGTCGTGGCGGGCGAACGCCTCCTGTAGCGGGTGCGGCCGGCCGTCGTCGGTCAGACCCTCCACCGTGGTGATCTCATGACCGTCGTACTGGGCGGCCAAGGCGAGACAGGACACCATGCGTTTCCCGTCGACCAGAACCGTGCATGCGCCGCATGCACCTTGGTCGCAACCCTTTTTCGCTCCGGTAAGCCCCAGATGATCACGCAGGGCGTCGAGGAGCGTGACACGGGCGTCGAAGCGCAGGCGATACTCTTCGCCGTTCACGTTCAGGGTAACTTCTACGTCAGGACGTTCTGATGTTGCTTCGCTAGGGCGTATCGCGGTCTCGACATGCTTCATAGCGCCTCGATTCGATTGATCTTGCCCGGGGCGGGGGGAGCACTACGTCAACCAGAGCGGTGTCTGTTTGATGCTAGAACCGCATGGGTCAGCTCGCCATTCGCGCCCTGGACGGGATAGCGGATACGACTGGCATCACGAATAGATACTTTCCAGTTTGCGCATCAGGGCGGGGCATGCATGTTGACACGGTGATCCCGGATGGAGTCCCCCTTAATGGGCATGCCAATCTCAGGGCCTGTGCCGCCTTGGAGGAGCAGATGCCTCTCTGCCGGAAACGGTCACATGCCCTGCTGACTTCGCAAGATCGGCAGCATCTAGCTCACTGCGGCCAGGGATCCTCGGTGCCGGAACGGACCCAAGGTGTCCTGCCCAGTGGCGCAGCGAGCAACGGAGTCGTCCGCCAGTCGCTCCACAGGACCGCTGAACAGCACAGCGGTCATACCGCGGTTGCAGCGCCGCGGCCACGCAAGCCGCTCCGGATCATCGAGCTCCCGGATCATGGCCGTGCAGATTCGTCGGCCACAAGCTTTGTCCGCCTGGCAGGCCTCCCTTCAACCCAGGCGTCCGAGCGACGTTCCTCGTCCTGGGCTGCGGCGATCAGCATCGGCGATCGGCGGTTCGCATCGCGAAAAGGGGAAATTCCAGGTGCGGGCTCCTGCGAGTAGGACGACAGCGGCTCGCATCACTGCGGGGAAGGGAATCGCCCGGGCACTTCGGGAAACCTGCCCACTCCGGGATCCGGGCGGTTCAGGCAGCTGTTCCCACCCGTTGTGACACGCTCGCTTCACTGTCCGCGTGGGTCTGCAGACGACCGTTCTTCAGCCGCCGTGAGTTGCTGCCGCGGGCCGCCGGTAGACACCGTGCCAGTATGCGAGTGCGAGTTCACGGGCCACCTCGCTGTCATCGCTACCCTCGCTGCAGGCGACCTGCCTTGCGATGACTTGGCCGCCTCCCTGCACAATGAGCCGTCCGGCCAGCACCGGATCAATGTCCTGCGGCGTTCGGCCGGCTTGTTGCTCGCCCTTGAGCACCGTAATCGTGTTGTCGATGAACTGGCTCTGGTACGCGCTCCACGCCTCACGCACAGCGGGGTCGTACGCCGCAACCTCATTGATCGCTGCAAGCAGAGCAGCGTACTTCCGGTAATGCTGAAGGATACGTTCATAGGTGCGGGCCAAACCGTCGACACCCCCATCGGCGCCCGTTGGTTGCCAAGCAGCTGCGATGGCGTAGCTCTCGCTCCTGAGGCTTCCACTGAGACGGAGCAGAACATCTACTTTGTCACGAAAGTAAAGATAGAAGGTGGAACGAGAGATTCCCGCAGCTTGCGCTATTTGCTCAACGCTCAGCTCTGTGTAGGTGACGCCACCCTGGAGAAGCCCTTCGATGACGGTGAGGATCCGCTTCTCGAGGATGGCCCGTCGGTCTGATGCTCTGGAGGGTCGTCGGGTGGTGGAAGCCATGTCGTCATCTTAAGGAGTACCGGACTGCCGTCTGGTCCGGCTCGTTCTTCCGGGTGGGCTGCCGACCTGCGGGGCAGCCCGCCCTCCCCCGGGTCAGACCATGAGGCTTACGGGTTCCTCAACACCCAGGAGCGTCTTGCCGTAGGCCTCGAACCCGACGGCTGGCACCAGGCCAGCATGGCGCGCGGCGGTATTGGCGTCTCGCCAGATCCTCTGGAGGGGGTTGGACTCGGCGAACGCGCCCGCCCCGTGAACGTTCAGCAAGGTGTTGATGGCTACGAGGACCTGCTGGGCTGCGTAGCCGGCCTGCGCTCTGATCTGTGTGCGCGTCGCGAAGTCCATGGCCCCGGATTCCTGGTCCACCCGGTCCACGGCCTGGTACACGTGCAGCCTCGCCGTCTGTAGGTGCAGTGCCGCATCTGCCATCTGTATCTGCACACCCACGGAGTCCGCCTGCCTGCCGTGCACGGTGAAGGACAACGGCTTTTCCGTCGCTGCGTTCTTCACCGTCTCAAAGGCGGCTTTGCCAAGGCCCAGCAGTGGCCCCGCAAGGCAGAGCAGCAGCATCGATCCGAACACCGACGAGTAGAGCGGCTCGTCCTCTCGGAAGGAGCGGGGGTAGCTGCCCTGGGAAGCGGCGCGAACTGACAGCATTCGGTGTTCGGGCACGAAGACATCTCGCCCGATCAGCGTGTTACTCGCCGTACCCTTCATGCCTGCTGTGCGCCAGGTGTCCTCGATCGTGAGGTCCGAGGCAGGGATCAACAGCATGGCCTGCTCCGCGGCCGCTCCTGCTTCGTCCTGCAACAAGGCCCCCAGAGCGGCCCAGGTGGCGTAGGGGGCACCGGAGTTGTACGACCACTTTCCGCTAACGAGCCATCCGCCGGACACGCGACAGCCGACGCCGGTAGGAGCGGCCACACCGGTGACCCGGGCATCTGGGTCGGCTCCGAACACCTCTTCCTGGGCCTTGTCGGGGAAGAGGCTGGTCAGCCAGTTGGTCACCGAGATGATCATGGCGGTCCATGCGGTGGAGCCGTCTGCTTCGCCGAGAGCCTCGGAAACGTCCGTCAGGGTGCGCAGGTCGGTCTCGTGCCCTCCGAAACGCTTCGGAGTCAGCAGTCGGAAGACCCCGGCCCCGGCAAGTTCGGCAACGACGTCTGCTGAAATGGCGCGGTCCGCTTCGCCGCGCTCCGCCTGCGCACGCAGAAGCGGTTGCAGGGCACGGGCACGCTCAACAAGATCCGCCCCGGTCACTGCTGGCGGACCCGGCGCATTCTTTTCGCATGCGCTGCTGGTGCTCACGACGATCTCCTCGTGCATTGTTCCGAGCTGGTGACAGCGTTGGGTGCCCAGGTTCAGGCGAGGGTGTTGCGCGCGATCTTCGACAGCAGGGCGGCAAGTTCTTCCGGTGCGGACAGGAAGGGTGAGTGACTGCTCGCCATGGGGTGAGCCTCGGTCGCCCTACCGGCCAGGGCCTCCTGATGTTCCACAGAAAGCGCCTGGTCACGT
Source organism: Streptomyces sp. SS1-1 (assembly GCF_008973465.1). Taxonomy (NCBI): domain Bacteria; kingdom Bacillati; phylum Actinomycetota; class Actinomycetes; order Kitasatosporales; family Streptomycetaceae; genus Streptomyces; species Streptomyces sp. SS1-1. Next base: position 78,921 of record NZ_WBXN01000001.1, read on the forward strand.
TCGCAGACGATGTACGTCGACGGAATGAGGTGCCAGCCTGCTTGCTCCACGACGTCACTGAAGGACCTTGTGCTCTGCGGCAGCAGCCGCTCTACAGCCTGCTCGGCTTCCGAAGCAGGCACGTCCGCGTAGAACACGGAGATCGGATCGTCCGGTACCGCCTGCTCTTCCTCCCCGTCGGGAGGAAGAGGCGCTCCGTAGAAGCCGAGGAGGCTCTCACCGACGTCGAGCTGGAAGGCAGCGAGGTAGACGACGTGCACAACGTTGGGTGCTTCGACGATGGCCTGGGTGACCGGAATTCCGCCGTAGGAGTGCGCGACGACCACGACGTGACCTTCTATGCGCGCGAGTACCTGCCGGATGGCATTCACATCTGCAGCGATTCCACTGCGCCCGCCTGCGCTGGGAAGGTCTACCGTGCGGGCCTCGGTCGCCTCTGTGTCCAACGCCGCCTGCAACTTTTCCCAGCACCAGCCGCCATGCCATGCCCCGTGCACGAGGAGCAGCGTGGGAGGGGTCATCGCGTCTGGATACAACAGCAGAACCACTTTCATGATCATCAACAACGCCGTCGCGCAGGGCCGAGAATAGAGTGGACTTGGACATGCTGTCCAACAAGACGTCCTAGACATCCACCCGCGCAACTCTCGCGGCGTTTCTCTTGCCAACGGAGGCCGCAGTGGAACCGGAATGCGTCGAATTCGTACAGCCTCAGCGAGCGCTCCCACACGTCGGCTCGCCGCCGCAGCCACAAGCAATGACGGGCGGCACCCGTACCGTCCCCACGACCCGGGTACCGCCCGATGAACGGGTGATCCTCCCGTCCCTTGCTGCGCCCCAGCGCAGCGCCTGCACCGCGATCCGCTCCCCAGCGCAGGCGCTTATCGGCTGTCCGACCTCCAGAGGTCTCGAGCAGCTCTTCAACGACCCTAATGCTATTCCTAGCAGATAATGTTCATATGTGACGATCCTCTCGTTGGGTCGCTCGAGCGAGCCGCGCCGGCGTCCAGCGCCGAGTGCTCGACATTTCGGTTCCGGGCATATCGCGCTATGGCCTACTAATCTGGTCGTACGTGTCTCGCTGCTCTGGTTCCGTTCGGCTCGGGGTTGACTGGCGCGGCAGCGGGTTCAAGCCGTCTCGGCACTCCGAAGTTCAGGAGTTGAACATGCTGGATGATGTTGCGGAACACTTGCACCGCTGGATCAAAGCCGACCAGGACTTCGCTGTCGCTACAGTCGTCGCCGTCAGTGGCAGCGCCCCTCGCCCGCCAGGCGCATCCCTCGCTGTCAACGCCGACGGAACGGCTGTGGGATCCGTATCCGGCGGATGTGTCGAAGGTGCGGTCTACGAGTCGTGCCAGGAGGCCCTGGAGCACGGCCGCAGCGTGGTGCAGCGTTTCGGTTACAGCGACGAGGACGCCTTCGCCGTGGGCCTTACGTGCGGTGGAGTCATCGACATCCTCACCACCCCCGTCCGGAAGGCCGACCCTTGCCGCCCTCTCCTCACCGCCGCTCTGGAAGCGGTGCGTGCCGGCAAGGCTGTGGCATTGGCGCTCGTCCTGGACGGACCGGAGCGTGCCATCGGACACGGGCTGCTCGTCGCAGCGGACGGTTCGGCGGAGGGAACAATCGGCGAAGGACCTGAGGTGGACCGTCTCGCAGCCGCTGAAGCCAGCGCACAACTGGATGCGGGACGTACTTCAACGATCAAGGTTGGAGCGGACGGATCGTACTGCGACCAAACCCTCCGCCTGCTTGTCGAATCCAGCGCGCCTCCCCCTCGTATGATCGTTTTTGGCGCCATCGACTTCGCAGCTGCACTGGTCAGGCAAGGCAAGTTCCTTGGCTATCACGTGACCGTGTGCGACGCGCGCCCCGTGTTTGCAACACGGGAGCGCTTCCCCGAGGCTGACGAGATCGTCATCGAGTGGCCTCATCGATACCTGGAAAGCACCGATGTCGACCACCGGACCGCGTTGTGCGTGTTGACCCACGACGCCAAGTTCGACATCCCGCTCCTGGAGCTCGCGCTGAGACTGCCCGTCGCGTACGTCGGCGCCATGGGCTCCCGACGCACCCACTCGGATCGCATGCGCCGCCTGCGCGAAGTGGGCATGACCAGTGGGGAACTGGCACGCCTCCGTGCACCGATCGGCCTGGACCTCAAGGCTCACACCTCGGAGGAGACCGCGCTTTCGATCGCCGCCGAACTGGTCGCCGCCCGCAGAGGGGGCACCGGCCTGCCCCTCACTGGTACGCGCAACTCGATCCACAGTGATCTCTCAGTTCACTGAGAGGCGCCTGGACCTCCTGCTGGCAGATCATCGTGTGAGCCCGGTGTCCTACGCGCCGTTCAACCCGACCAGCGTCTCGAGCGTCCTCTCATGCCGCCCGCCGCCGCTCGCACGGGATTGGTGGCGAGGTGATCCGCCGTCATGGAGACGTCTGCCTCCAACTCAGCACGTCTTAACCGGACGTAGCGGCTGGTGAACGGCAGCTCCCTCTCCTCTTACTGGAAGGCCCTCGCCCTGTTCGGGGCTGTGCATTGCCCGTGAGCCGGGGGTCACCGGTTGCCGGTGCCCCCCGGCTCATCGCCTCACTTCAGGCCGAAAGCTCTGATGATGGTTTGCTTCACCGCATTGCCCCGATCGTCGGAGGCCGTGGCGCGTACCGCCACATAAGAGGCCTTCTGTGGTGCCTTCAGGGTGGTGTGCCAGCCGGCCGAGGTGCGGGTCAGGGGCATTTCGTGCCAGGTTGCGCCGTCGTCGTACGACACCTCCAGGCCGGCCTTGCCGATGGCAGAGGTGGGCGGCAAGGCGTTTTGGACGGGTGAGGTCAGGTGCGAGGGGGTGAGCGTGAGTTTCGCGGTTCGCTTCGCCTTGCCGGCCGTGTCCGTGTCGATGCCGTAGTCGAGCTGAATCAGCGGTAGGGGCGCCTCGTTGTCAGGCCCAACCGTCGCGGAGACGAAGTCCCAGGACGTCTTGGTCCGCGTCGAGTACGGGGCTCCCCAGGTGCCGTGGGACGTCTCAAGGACGTAGCGGTAGGGAAGCCGCTGAGGCTTGAGGTCGGTGGCGTAAATGAAGGTGGATCCCGGTGTACGTGAGAGCAGTCTGTCGCCCTGATAGAGCGAGGCCGTCTGCGTTGTGCCGGGGGCCATTAGGTAGGCCTGATGGTCGCTGCCGGAGTCCCCCCAGCCGGCAAGCTGGGTGATGATGTAGTCGCTGCCTCTGCTCGCGTGGTGTGCCTCATTGCTCCGCGGACGGCCGACGGGGGCAAACCACCGTTCCTTGGTCGCGCTTCCCGGTCGGAGGGCCGTCGGTGTGTCGTAGCTTGTGACGTCCCCGAGGACGGCTGCCGTCTGACGCCACTCGACCCCGGCCCCCGCGGTCACCCAGTCGGTACGGGACCCCTGCGCGGGGGTGGGCAGGCTGATCCCCAGCGTGATATCGGTTCTTCCAGGTTCGAGGTCGAAGCGGAACTCGGTTGCCTCTCCCGCCCTGTGATGCTCGAACGAAACGTCGATCTTGCTCAGGTCCTCAGTCTTCGGCCTGTATGTGAAGTCCTTCGGCAGCGACTTCTTCCAAGAGGCCACAAGGTCGTACAGGTAGTCAGTTTCTGCGTCGTACGACACCTTCAGTGCAACCGGTCCGTGGTCGGCCAAGTTCATCAGACGCAGACCCTCGCCGTAGCCGACGGTGATCACCGTCAGAGGTGGGGTAGCCGGTGTCCGCGGGTCGAGCCGCGTAGGACCAGGGTCGGCCACAATCAGGGCTTTCGCTCCTGCCTTGGCTGCAGCGGCGGCCTGGTCGGCCATCGTGACGATCGGGTTTCGCTGGACGAGAGCGGCCTTACCCCGAATGGGCAGCCCAGCGTAGTCCTCGGGAGCACCCTGGCCCGCGTAGACGGCGTCCAGCCGGGTGGCGCCCTCGGCGAGTGGCTGTGCGCCGCGCCGCACGATGGCCGATGTGAGGTTTTCCTTACCGACCTGCAGTGTCAATGCGGGTTCCTCCTCCCGCCAGCGGACCTTGAGATCGAGGGCGCCCTTGGTCACCTTATGGGCGGTCGGGGAGGCGAAGAAGCTGTCGTAATGGGGGTACAGGTTGAAGGATCTCTGGGTGACATCCGTGTCCGTCAGCGCGCGGGTGAAGTCGACGCGCGCATAAGTGGTAGCAGTGTTCTTGGGCGTGACCGCGCTGACCCTGCGTGTCGTGGAGGCGTCCAGGGAGATCGGCATATCCCGGTCGACCTTCACCTCGGGCAGGGTGACCAGGGCGCGACCGAGGGACTCCGCACCGTGGGCGCCCTCTACGTCGAGTAGCACGCTGAAGGACCAGAGTCCGGGTTCCAGCCTCAGTCGGGCCGAGGATCCTATCGGTACGTCCTTCACGTCCTGCGCGGTCCCGCCGACCCGTTCTGCCATGAGGGTGGCCGCACCGGACGCGGGCTTGCCCGAACGGTCCTTGATCGTCAGATCGACAACTGCCTTCTCGCTTTCCGTGACGAGCCCCACCGCAGTGGTTACTGTCACGGTTCCCTTCTCCATGGCCGTGATCCGGGTCGTGTAGGCGTGGTTCTCGACAGTGTGGTCCAGGTGGGAGGAGAGCGTCACCGAACTGGAGGCGCCCGGAGGAACGGTGACCTTTGAGGAGGAAAGCGTGAAAAGGCCGGCCGGGGCGGTCCCGGTGTCTAGCGCGAGGTCCAGTGTGACGGGGCTGGTGCCGGTGTTGGTGTAGGTCACCTTGCGGTCGACGGTTGCCCCGGGGGGCGCGGGGACCTCATGCAGGCCTACGGAGACGACGCCGGTGCCGTAGACGGTGGCCTTGGTGGCCGCCACGGCGTCCACGCGTCCGTTGCCTGCTTCGAAGGGGCTGTGCGCGGGAGTGGGCTTGGCTGTGCTGACCAAGGCTTCCTTCAACTTCGCCCCGGACCAGTCTGGATGCTCAGCAGCAAGCAGCGCCGCCACGCCCGCGACATGCGGAGTCGCCATCGAGGTACCGCTCTTCGTCGTGTACGCGCCCTCTCCGGGGGAGTATTGCGACCGGGCCGCCAGCACATCGACTCCGGGCGCGGTGATCTCCGGTTTGACGGCGGCGTCACCGACGCGCGGTCCGCGCGAGGAGAATCCTGCGAGCGTGTCCTGGGAATCGACGGCACCGACCGTGAGTGCCGCGTCAGCCGCCCCGGGGGTTCCGATGGTGGAGTTTCGGAAGCTGTTGCCCGCGGCGATCGTGAAGAGCGCCCCTGTCTCGGCGCTCAGGCCGTTAACTGCGGCACTGAGAGGGTCCGTGCCGTCGGTGGGGCCGCCGCCCAGGCTCATACTGACGACTTTGGCCTTCTGATCGCGCGCGGCCCACTCCATGGCCGCCACAATCCAGGAGTCCTGACCAAACCCGCTGTCGTCCAAGGCTTTACCGATGTGCAATCTGGCCCCGGGCGCAACTCCCTTCTGCTTACCGTCCGAGGCGGCTCCCGTCCCGGCGATCGTGGATGCGACATGGGTTCCGTGACCGTTCACGTCGTCTATGGGCTCGTCCGGGACGAAGCTCTTCGTGGCTGCGATCCGGCCGACCAGGTCGGCGTGCCCCGTGTCGACGCCTGTGTCCAGGACTGCGACGTCAACGCCCTCACCGGTGTTGCCTCCCTTCCACACTTCAGGCGCACCGATTTGTGCGACGGTGTCGGAAAGGGCAGCTCTGACTTTGCCGTCGAGCCATACGCGTTCGATTCCGTGCGCCAGGACGGGTCGCTTGCCGTCTCTACCGCTTTGCAGCGCGGCGGCATCCACACCCGTGGTGAGGGAGGACCAGAAGACCTCGGCCTTATCACGGGGTTGGGCCAGGGCGGCGCCCTGGATGCTGGTCAGCCTGCGGAGACTTTCGCCTCCCTCGGGCGCGGCTGCTTCACGCACATCAGAGCTGTCGGAGTACCGCACGATCACCGGCAGACGGTCGGATCGGGCGTCGTCGTAGCCGTACTCGAGCAGCCGGGTGATGTTAAAGAGCTGCTTGTCCAATGTCTCCGCCGCTATGTACGGCAGGACCTCTCGTGGATACACGTACGTCTCGCCGTCGACAACGGTGGTGTCAGCGTCCACAGGTTGGCCTTGACTGCCCGTCACTTCGATCAGCGGGGACGCGCCGGAGCCTGTCACAGACACCCTGTCACCGTTGATCAAAGTGATCGTGCGGGGGGAACCGAGGGGGCGGTGCCCTGTGCTCAGCGCGGGCGGGGCGCCGGCTAGGGAAACGGTTGGGTGCACGGCGCCGGTTGCCGAGGTACTGCCAAACGTCGCCAGCACAGTCAGAGCGATGCCGACGACGGTCACCCCTCGGCCGGGCAACGGGGATGGGGGCATGAAAAATTTCCTAACTGGATGGAGGTGCCGTAGAGCGGGAGCGCTGGTGAATGATCCGCAATGGTCCCGGGGTCTGCCTAGCCGATGAGGTGACGCCTTGATGTCATGGCGTCAAGGCGTCACCCCCGGCCCCGGCGGACGGCTGACCGGAGGTACCGGTCAGGCACGGCGGTGGTGTGCCGAAAGCCCGGTCGCAGCAGGTTGGGCGTGCGAGCGGGTGCTGACAGAGGCAGCGGGGCGAGGTGGACGCCAGCGATGCAGGCGCATGGTGGCGGCAAGCCGGGTTAGTCGGCTCCGAACCCACTCGCCCCACCACTCACACCACATCACACTGAATGGAGTACGGTTCCTGTTGTGGACCGGCTGCAGAGAGGTGACTGACGTGACACTGGAAGTCGCAGGACTCTCGCCGGCCGAGGAGGCCGTCTACCGGGTTCTGGTGACCGAGGGCCGGGTGCCGGCCGACTATGTGATGCGCCGCACCGCCCTGTCCCGGCCCGCGGTCGAATTGACTCTGGCCGTGCTCACCTCTCAGGGCTTGGCAAGTCGCACCGACAAGCTCCCCTTCCTCTATTGGGCGACACCACCCGATGTGGCTCTGACCCCCCGCCTCAAGCGCCACGCCGAGGCGCTTGAGCTCGCGCGCAACGAAGTGGCCGGTCTCTTGGAGGCTTACCAGGACACCCTGCGCAGGCAGGACACCAGTCAGCTCATCGAACTGGTCACAGGAACGGAGTCGCTGCGTCAGCACTTGCGGCACATCCAGTCGGCGTCTCGGAGCGAGATGCTCTGGTTCTGCAAACCGCAGTACGTGGCCATGCCGGCAGGCAGCAACGATGCTGAGTTCGAGGCGCTGTCACGTGGTGTGAATTATCGCGTTCTGTACGAGAAGGCCTACTTCGACGACGAAGGCGCTGTCGACAATGTGGCGCGGGCCGTCCGCGCAGGGGAGATAGCCCGTGCGGTACCTCATCTGCCACTGCGTCTGGCGATCGCCGATCGGTCTATCGCTGTGTGCCCGCTCGTTCCGGGAGGATCTCACGGAAGCCCAGGCCCCCCCACCGCAGCCTTGATCCGGGACGGCAGTCTGGTGTCTGCTCTGACGGCACTCTTCGAGCGCTACTGGGAGGACGCGATACCTCTCTCTGTCGACGGCTCCGGAAACGCCGGCGACATCTATACGGCCCCACAGTCGCTGTCCGTGCTGGACAGGAAGCTGCTGTCACTGCTCGTGGCAGGTCTTGGCGACAAGGCGATCGCGACGCAGACGGGACTGAGCCGGCGTACGGTCCAGCGGTATGTGCAGCGGATGATGCAGCTGGCCGGCGCCACGACGCGCATGCAGTTGGCTTGGCAGGCCGCCCGCCGCGGCTGGCTGTAGCCGCGCAGCACTCAGCAGGGCGACCGGGCTGCGAGAGACCGGGAAGCTGCTGCCCTGCCCGGTCATGCTCTCGGCGCGGCGCCGTCCCGCCCGGCTCTTTGATCCACGGGCTGGCGCAGTCATCCGCCGACGGACAAGCGAGGTTTCCCCCTCGCCAGGCCGCAGTCGCAGGACTGAAGGTCCAGATGCCTTGCATGCCGATCTTTGTCATGCTGGCTCACGGGGACATGAGGAGACTTGATGTGAGTACCTCACGTGCACATGAGCCGGATTCGTTCGCAGCGCGAGCCCATGCAGGTGCCGAGATAGTCATCGACGAGCACGGCGCCGTTGCCACATGGAGCGACGAGGTCCAGGAGCTGTTGGGATTCACCTCTCCTGAGATCCTCGGGAAGCCGGCCTCCAGCCTCCTGGCAACGGACTCGTCGAGCCCTTGGGACGGAACCGGCCCACGGCAGGGGTTCTCCGCACCAGTCGTGCTGCGCTGCCGGGACGGCCGCGTGAAGGCATGCCGGTTGCGGATACGGCCCTCTTCGCGCCCTTCGGGCAGCTGGACAGTGGTGGTGTCCCCGGCAGCAGAAGAGCCCGATGCAAGAGCCATCGACGTGGCAGTGTTGGGCGCACTGTTCAAAGACTCTCCCTCGAGCTTGTGTGTGTACGACGTTGACCTGCGTCTTCGTCGGTTCAACCCTGCCGCGGAGGGGATGCAGGGAGTCTTTCGAGAAGGCTCCCTCGGCCTCATGCCGCACGAACTGTGGCCGGACTCGAATTCTGTGGAGTTCGAAGCACGCATGAAGGACGTGCTGAGGTCGGGTGTGCCGCACGTCGGCTTCGAAAAGCGTGGCCGTCCTCCCGATGATCCTGACCACGAGCACATCTTCTCGAACTCCGTGTTCCGCCTCGAGGATGATCTAGGCCGTGTAGTGGGTCTCGCCACCACTGCTGTGGAGATCACCGATCAGCGAACGGCAGAAGAGCACATCGCGCTCCTGGCGGATGCCAGCGCTCTGATCGGTGCTTCACTGGACGTGATGGCCACAGGTCAGGAACTTGCAGACATCACGGTGCCACGCTTCGCCGACGCCGCCACGGTCGACGTGTTCGCGCCCGTCATCTCCGGCGACGAGCCCGATCCCGCCCAGAGGGATCTTCGCAGGGTGGGCCTGCGGTGCGCCGCAGGCCCTGCCGCATCCCACGGCACCACGACGCGCTCGGCACAACCACGATTCCCCTACCCGGTGGACCCGGACCGGCTCGTGGCCGACGGTCCGCGCCGTGGGGAAACCCTGCTTCCTGGCGACGACGGGGAGCCGCTGTACCCAAGGGCCGGTCGTCAGTCTGCTCATTGCCTCGTGGTGCCCATGCAGGCCCGGCGCACCCTCATCGGAGCGGTTACGTTCTACCGGATGGGGCGGACCAGCGCCTTCTCCGACTTCGACGTACTCACGGCCCGTGACCTGGCCTCGCGAGCTGCATTGAGTATCGACAACGCACGTCGCTACACACGTGAACATAGCGCCGTGCGCATGCTGCAGCGTCGGTTCCTCCCCTCGGACACCGCCGACCAGAGCGCTGTGGAGACTTCCCACTACTTCGCTCCCGCCACCTCGGGCACCAACTGGTTCGACGTCATCCCCGTGTCCGGAGCCCGCGTTGCTCTCGTCGTCGGAACGACGAACGAGGACGGCCTGTCCGGTGCCGCGGTCATGGGCCGGCTGGGAGCAGCCGTGCACGCCCTGACGGACCTGGACCTCAGCCCGGACGAAGTGCTGGCCCGCATGGACACTCTGGCTCAGCGGATCACCGGTGACGGCGGCCCGGCTTCCGCCGACACCGTTTCGCCCGAAGTCACATGCGTCTATGCCCTCTACGACCCGGCATCAGGCAGCCTGTCCCTGGCCAGTGCCGGACACGTCCTCCCCCTCGTGGCAGAACCCGGCGGGCATGTGCGGACTCTGACCGCCCCGGTGGGCGCGCCCCTGGGGTCAGCCGACAGGCACTCCACCGCCAAGGACTTCACCCTGCCGGCTGGCAGCACGCTCGCCTTCTACACTCCTGCGACTGCGCGTGGCGGTCAGGCTGCGGGGGATGAGTCCTCACTACTTGCCGAAGCACTGCACTCTGCGGCCGGTGTCCCCCTGCCGCAACTGCGGAACGACATCGGGCAAGCCTGGTCCGATGAGCAGGCCTTGCCTCGAGGGACACTCGTGCTGCTGGCACGGACACAGCGTTTGGGCGAAGACCAGATGAGTATCTGGGACCTGCCCAGCGACCCCGCTGTGGTCGCCACCGCACGCAGCCTGGTGCAACGTCAGCTCGCCACGTGGGGGCTGGAGGAGACCGCCTTCGTCACAGAACTCGTCGTCAGTGAGTTGGTCACCAATGCGATCCGTTACGCAGAAGGGCCGATCCACCTCCGTGTGATACGCGACCATCATGCGCTGATCTGCGAGGTATCCGACACCAACGCCACGGCACCGCACTTGCGCTACGCGCGTTCCGGCGACGAGGGCGGTCGAGGGCTGTTCCTCATAGCCCAACTCACCCAGCGATGGGGCACACGATTCAGCAACACAGGCAAGACCATCTGGACCGAGCAGGAGGTGGCAGAGGAAGAACAGACATGATCGAAGGAGCCCTCACACTGCTGCGACCGCCAAGGGAAGGGTTTGAGGCGCGCTTCACAGCCGGATAGCTGGGGCGAGCATCCCTTGCTCGGCCTGGCAAGAGTGGGCCGACCACTGGCTCGATCTCTGGCTCTGACGGTGGCCGCCAGTCTCCCCCTGTAGGGTGATCGTATCCACACCGGCCTTACGACTCACATACATCTTCCAGGTCGGCCCAATTACGCGAGACTCTGCAGGCGATAGGTATCGTCCCCGTCGGGAATGACATAACCAGCGGTGGGGCCCGGGAAGTGCGTGCCGATAAGCAGCGTTCGGGTACGGGCAAGCTCCTCGAGCACAACCCGTCTGGTGGTCGCCGCACGGCCGGGATCGTGGTCTCCGGCGGACGTCCAACTTGGCCGAGCCAGTTGTACGGGGTGATGGATGAAGTCTCCCGTGATGAGGGCTCGTTCACCTCGCGATTCGATGAGGATGCTGACGTGTCCCGGCGTGTGGCCTGGAGTGGGCACCATCTGTATCTCGGGTGTTACCTGCTCGTTGGCCGGTACCAGATCCACCAGTCCGGCCTGCACTAGTGGGGTCACGGAGTCGGCGAAGAGTTCGGCCGTCCCATGGCCTGGGGCCGCCTCGGCATGTTCGAACTCGGTGCGAGCGAACACATGCCGGGCGTTGGGGAAGGTTGGGACCCACTGGCCGTGCACCAGGCGGGTGTCCCAGCCGGCGTGGTCCACGTGGAGATGGGTGCACAGCACCGTGTCGATGCCGTCGGGCGGGAAGCCTGCGTCGGTCAGATCCTGCAGGAAAGTCCCCGTCATCCCGTTCCAGGCAGGGACGGGACGGCCCATTTTGTGATTTCCCAGCCCTGTGTCGACGATGATCCGACGGGTCGGTGTCACTACGGCGAATGCGTGAATGCTGGTCTTGAGCAGGCCGTCTTCCGTGGCGTAGTGAGGGTGCAGCCAAGTCACCTGCCGGACGGCCTGAGGGGTCGCGTCCGGCAACATCAGCTCGGTGTCACCTGTCGCTTCCAGCTCGGTGATCTTCGTGATGGTGACGTCACCGATCGTGAAGGTGGTCATCGCCGTCCTTCCAGGGGATGTGCCATGCAACAAGCAGATACTACCACTCATTGAGTACCGTTCAATGAATGATGTTCAATGAGTTCGGACGGTCCTGATCGCCTCTGCGCTAGGCTGACCTGGATCTAGCAGTGTGTGGAGGAGACTGAGACCGTGGCACAGTCGGCGAGCGGGAAGCCCCCCACTCGGCGGCAGCTGGCTGCCGAGGAGACACGCAGGAAGCTGCTCGCAGCGGCTCTCGAGGCTTTTGCCGACCGGCCGTACGCAGATGTCACCGTCGGCGAGATCGCGCGGTCCGCCGGAGTCGCCCAAGGGCTGCTCTCACACCACTTCAAGGGCAAGGACGGTCTTTACGCCGAGGCGGTCCGAGAGGTGGACGCCCAGCTCCGGGCCGCGAGGAGTGTCAGCAAGGGCGGCCCCCTCTCCCCGCTTCTGCAGCAGCGTTTTCGCTCTCATGTCGAATTCCTGGCTCGGAACAGAAAAATTGCCGTCCATCTGATCCTGCGCCGGGCCGGAGCGACCGAGGTAGCCTGGGCCGCATTCGATTCGACGCGCCTGCACGGGATCCAGGAGATCTGTCACCTACTGGACCTGGACCCTGAACTGCCCGCTCTTTTGCCAGCCCTGCGCGCCTTCGCCGCGGCCGCGGACGAACTCATCCTGATCTGGCTGCAGGATACGGACACGTTCCCTGTCGAAACCCTCGCCGCCGCGCTCGTCGACCTGCTGTCCGGCGCTCTGGCCGCCGCCGCCCGCCTAGCCCCCGACAAGCGCCTGAACGCCGTGATTGCCGAGCTGCGAAAGTATCAGGCTGGGCAGACGGGCACCACTCAAGAGCCACCGGCCTCACAGTAGACATTCCATGCCCGCCTGCGAAGCATCTCGGCACGAGGGTCTGCTGCAGGGCCATAACCGCTGGACTTCCCAGGGTCCGCAGAGCCTGTGCATCGCCCGCCCAGCACCACGGCGGCTGGACTGAAGCAGCCGGCTGTTCCTCAGACGTGTTGAGTACACCGGACCTCAACGCCGTTGACGAAGAAGAGGGCCAGGCAGTTCTTGACTGCGAAGAGGCTGCCACAGACGCCCTGCCCCTGCAGCAACAGACCGTCAGCGCGTGCTCCATGTCTAGGTGCCGCTCCCCCGGCAGTCCCGGAGTTGTATGTCGCTGCCGTCGGGTATCCGTACGAGATGCAAGCCGGTTTCCGGTGGCCGGCGGAACGGGGACAGGAAGACTGCGGTGGGCTGTCAATTCGCCCCTGAGGTGCTACACGGAGGGCGGCGCTCGCCACCGTGTTGCCGACCTTCATGGCAGCATCTTCAGGGCAGCGAAAGCATCGTGGTGACAGCTCACCAGAGGCTTCGGAAGTGTCATTGTGCCGTGTGATGTGAGCCTCTCCCGGGAGGCCAGCAACACCCTCACCCGTCTGGTGAAACACACCAGTGACCACCATGCGCATACGCGAGGCCTCGCGGACCAGACCGGCCGCGGTTCACGCCGCCGGGCAAACGTACCGGGCTGTCCACCAGATTTGAGGAGCGCACGCTGCTCCTGCTTCGTAGGCTGCAACCGCCCAACAGCACCAGACGGCGGGCCCGCTGCGACAGACACCGTGGCAACGAGCGCCCCCACGCTCCGACCTTGATCGAACTCAGCTGGCGCAACAGACGCTCGGTCATCTACTTTATTCACGACAACACTGAAAGACATCAGTTCACACGCAAGTGCTGAGGGTTGCAGTGGTGGTCCTCCACTGCGGGCCGCTCACGGACGGGCATGATGACTGCCTCCTGCTCGAGTCCCCCGGTAGATCCTGACCCACTCATTGCTTGCTCGCGCGCGTACCTTCGGCTCAAGAAAGCAGCTCACGTATGTTTGCAACGTTCTTCAGGGCATGCTGCCGTCGCCTGCGGGAACCTGCATCGGCTCTAACCGCTGCCGTTCTGCTCGGTGGCTGCGCACCGCACAGCCCTGCAATCAGCAATGGCCACCGCCAGGCTCCGCCCCCGCAAGTCACGCCGCTCCATACACGCCCTGCGGCAAAAGATCAGCCACAGGCGTCCACCGTCCCGGCCGGGGTGGGGCCCGGCACCCTGGCCTCCATACCCGACGAGAGCCACCAGGTCCTCGTCGTCACTGGAGCGGACCGCAACAGCAGCACGTCCACAGCAGCTCTTTACGAGCGCTCCGCTACGGGATGGAAACAGATGGCAGGTCCGTGGGCTGCTCAGAACGCTCTGAGAGGATGGACCTCCGATCACCGCATCGGTGACCTCCGATCCCCCGTCGGCACCTACACGCTGACCGACGCGGGCGGGCTACTTCCCAACCCCGGCACACGTCTTCCTTACCACCAGTCGGCAGGGTTCCGCCTGACAGGGACCGGTTTCGAGGGTGAGCCCCTAGCTGGCGCATTCGACTACGTCGTGGCCATCAACTACAACCGCAAGCCAGGTACCACGCCACTGGACTGGACACGCCCATGGGGAGCGGACAAAGGCGGCGGGATCTGGGTCCACGTGGATCACGGCGGACCGACTCAAGCTTGCATCAGTATCTCCCTCACCCACATGCGGCAGCTGCTCAGAACGCTGGATCCCGCGCTCAGACCGGTCATCACCATGGGAGACGCAGCATCGTTGGCCCGCTGAAGTTGTCCCACTGACGCTCGCCGCCAGCAGCGGGCGCACAGGAAGACTGTGACACACCCCGTGAGAGCCCGCAGGCGTGAAGCTTCGAATTGTTAGCTGCCCACGTAACCAGCCTTGATCGGTGAACCACGCGCAGCCGTCCGGCAGATGTGACCACCAGAGCACGCCGTGCGAGGATCTACCCGCATTTCAGAGCCGCCCCAGGGGCTCGCGTCCACAGGTGCCGGTCCCGAGCGGGTCCGCCCTCTACAGCAGCAGGGCGGTGAGGGGCGTTGCTCAGGTCGCGTCGCGCTTCCCCAGGGCTTGGGCTCTTGCGGACGCCTCCTCCAGGGCTCGGTTCCGGGACCACTCGAAGAGCGGGACGAGCGAGGCCATAGACGGATCGTGCATCGCCTGCGTGAACTCCGGAACGATGAAACCGACGTCGAGGCGCATCGCGTGTCCGAGAACCGTGGTCAGATAGTTCTGGACGTGTTCGTGTTCCTCGTCTGGGGTGCACGGCGCGTACGAAAGACCCCGGCTGGTAACGACCGTGGTGGGGGTGCCGGCCAGGGTCGAGTTCTCCCCCGCTGTACGGCCGAAAAGGACCACATTGTCCAACCAGGCCTTGAGGGTCGAGGGGATGGTGAAGTTGTGCATTGGTGCGCCGAGCAGTATCGCGTCGGCCCGCTCCAGTTCCTCGATCAGCCTCTGGCGGGCGGCAAAGGCGGCGACCTGTCCCGGGGTGCGGTTTTGGGGGTCGACGAAGCCCGCTGCGTATGCCTCGGTGGTGAGATGCGCAACGGGTGCGACGGACAGATCCCGGTAGATCACCCTTGCGCCGGGGTGCCGGCTCTGCCAGGTCCGGCGGAAGGCTTGGGTCACAGCGCGTGAGACAGATGCACCGGCCGGGTGCACGGACGAGTCGATGTGCAGCAGCGTGGCCATGGGGTGCTCTCAGACTGGACGGACACCGGTGAGTGCACCGCCATGATCGTGTAGTCAGGTCCGGTCAAGGGTCTAAGCAGTGATGGGCTGGCAACGTCGCGGCTGGTGGTGCTGGCGCAGGTTTGGCAGCCGGGCCCGAACACCGCCCGCCACCATGGACTCCCCTTTTTCGGGTGATGAGTCGTTCGGTGGGCGTCGGGGCACCGCCGCCATTCGCCTGCCAGAAGACAGCGCACCGTCCGCCTTCCTCTTCCGCATCGTCGGCCACGGCCCCCACAACCCGGCCCCCGCGGTGTGCGGAGGCCGGGACGGGACGTGCGGCCGTCAGGCAGAGGTGACGTGCTGGGCGATCTCCTTGCCCTTGACGGTGGCCTCCTGCAGAGCCCGCGCCCAGGACTCCTCGGCGAGGGGAACGAGCTCCGCCATGCTCGGGTTGGAGTGCGCAGCGGTCAGCTCCGGGACGATGAAGTCCAGTTCGAGGCCCATGTACTCGTTGAGGATGGACTGCAGGTAGTTCTGCACGTACTCCGACGCTTCCCTGGGCGTACCCGGCGCATACGACCCGCCGCGACTGGCGATCACGGTCACCGGGAGGCCCTTGACGCTGGAGGTGTCTCCAGTCGTGCGTCCGACCATGAGGACGTGGTCGATCCACGCCTTGAGGGTCGAGGGGATCGTGAAGTTGTACATCGGCGCGCCCAGGATCACGGCGTCGGCCTGCTCGAGTTCCTCGATCAGCTGTACGCGGCGGGCCATCGCCGCGGCCTGCTCCGCAGTACGTGCCTCGGCGTCCACGAACGCCGCGGAGAAGGCGTGCTGGTCCAGGTGCGGCAGGGGGTCCGCGGCAAGGTCGCGGTAGATAACCTCGCCGTCGGGGTGCTGCTCCCGCCACGCGTCGCAGAACCTCATCGCCACGGTGCGGGACTTCGAGGTGGTGCCGGGGTTCAGGGAGGAGTCGATGTGCAGCAGAGTTGCCATGGTGTGTGCTTCCAGGTCAGTACGGACGAAAGATCGGGCGGCTCTCGAGGAGCCTGCATCCACACTGACCCCGCCCTCCCCCACCCATCAAAGCGCCTGTTAGTCGCTTACTTCTCGTAAGTGCCTAACAGGGTCGTTGTGGGCGGAGAAGGCCGTGCATACGGTTCTTCCAGGCCGACACGGGCCGTGGGGCGCAACCGCCCGACGCCTCCCCTCGCGCATAGTCACTCACCCGTGCGCACCCGGTCTCCTCACATTCGAGATCAACAGGAACCCAGGCCGACAGGCGGACCGATTCCTCCTGCTGGGTCACGGGTCGGATCTGGAGATGGTCATGAACACGCTTGCCGACAAGGTGGCGGTCGTCACCGGCGCCGCCCAGGGACTCGGTGCCGCCTTCGCGAAGAACCTGGCAGCCGAGGGCGCAGCGGTCGTCGTGAATTACTACCCCGGCGACAAGGAAAGGGCGGCCTCAGTGGTGGCTGCCATTGAAAATGCGGGGGGAAGGGCGATTGCCCTGCCCGCGGACGTCACCAAGGAGTCCGACCTGCAGACGCTGTTCGACGAGACGGTGCGCGCCTTCGGGGCGGTGGACATCCTGATCAACAACGCCGGCGTCTACGCCTTCGGCCCTCTTGAGGAGACGACCGAAGAGGACTTCCGCCGTCAGTTCGACACCAACGTCCTCGGCGTGCTCCTCGCCTCCAAGGAGGCCGTCAAGCACTTCGGACGCGACGGGGGGAGCATCGTCAACATCAGCACCGCGGCGGCTCAGCTCATCCAGCCCAATCTGAGCGTCTACACGGCGACCAAGAGCGCTGTGGAAGCGGTCACCCGTGTACTGGCGAAGGAACTCGGCCCGAAGAACATCCGGGTGAACGCGGTCGCCCCCGGTGTCACGGAAACGGAAGGCAGCCACTCACAGGGGCTCGTCGGCAGCGCGTACATCGACTCCCTGGTCGCGGACACCCCGTTGGGCAGGCTGGGCCAGCCCGAGGACGTCGCCCTCGCGGTCACCTTCCTCGCGTCCCCCCAGGCTCGCTGGGTGACCGGCGAGGTCATCGTGGCCTCCGGCGGCCTTCGCCCCTGACCTGCCCGTGAGAGGTCCGGGGAGGCCCTCACCGGACCGTGGCACGCCGGTGACACATCACCGTCCCCCCCCCAGCCCCACACAACTGAGATACTGCCCGGGCCGTCGGTTCACGCCGCTGGCGTGGATCTGCACCATGACCTGATCTTTTCCGGGCATCGGTCGGTTGATCTCGCCCGGAACGCCCACGCAGCGGTCGTAGCAGGTGCGGTATGAGCGAGGACGGCTGCCCGGGCCAGGTCGGCGGTGCCCCGGCGGGACCGAGGTGCACGGGGCCTTCGGCCCTGGACGCGGGTGGCTTGGTGAGGGCTGCGCGGGTTGGTCAGCCGGTGTGACTTGGGTGGTCCTGGGTGAGGAGTGTGTTCCAGGCCAGGGCGAAGCGGGCTGCTCTGATGACACGAGACCCCGTGCGCCCAGGAGTTTTGTCTCCCTCCTGCCTGCCCCCAGTCTTCGGAGGAAGCTGAGCGCAGCCTCGAGGCGGCATTCCGTTAGGAGCTGTAAGTCACCCCCTCCGCACCCTCAATCCGTCGGCCTGGGCTTGGGTGTTACGTAGCCCCGGCACCAAGCGCGGGCCAAAGCTGGTACTGCCAGCCCGGTATTCAGCAGTGCGAAAGGTGATGGCGTCGATCAGCGAGAACTGATCGACGCCATCACCATTCAGCACGACTTGTGATGAGTTGGACGCCGCACGGCCAGCGGGCCCGCGGGACAACGTCCCTAGAAGGGCAAGGCAGTCCCGCCGACGTGTGATGCTCCAACCTCCGAGTTGTCGCGCACGAGCCCGGACTCGCCCCTATTCCTGGCGGCCAGCGGCCTGGCCGTTGGCCGCCAGGTGAGTCATGCGGCGGGTTCGTAGGTCACGGTCTGATCGGGGCAGTCTGCCGCCGTCTCGCGCAGGGCTGCCACTTCGGTCTCGTCGGCCGCGAGGCTCCAGCGGAGTTTCGTGCCGACCCACTCCGCGGCGTAGCGGCAGTACGCCTCGGCCGCCGACGGCAGCCACTGGGCGGGGTCCTGGTCGGACTTGGAGCGGTTCGAGCGGGCTGTGACCGCGACCCTGGTCGTTGGCGTACGCCTCACGCCGCTGTGCTGTCCACGCGGACGCTCCGCTGTCCCTGGCCTGTGACTCCCAGTCGGGGAAGAGGTCACGGGCCGACATGTCGAAGAAGGTGATGCGGGCGATGTTCGGTCGGGGTTCGTGCGATGCGGGGTCCGGTGTCGGCAGTCCCCACAGGGCGAAGCCGAGCCGGTTGCCGCCCAGGACGTCGGCGCGTCGACCGACGACGATCGCGGCTTGCCCGCTGGCGGAGTCGACGAGTGCCTGGACCGCGGGCCGTAGCTTTTACGGTTCTCCCCGGTGGTTGGCCGTCCGGGCCGGCCGGGCCAACCGGTCCAGGTAGGCGCGTTCTTCCGGGGTCAGTTTGAGGACGCTCGCCAGGGAGTCGAGGACCGAGTCGGACACCTGGTGGCTCTCGCCGCGCTCCAGGCGCGTGTAGTAGGTGACGCTGATCCCGGCGAGGTGGGCCAGTTCCTCTCGTCTCAGGCCCGGTACCCGGCGTTGCCCGAAGGAGGACATGCCCGTCTCCTCGGGGGTGAGTGCCGCGCGTCGGCTGCGCAGGAACGCTCCTAGTTCCGCCGATGACGACCAGGTACTCCGCATGGTTCGAGTGTTCCAGCCGGCGCGTCGTGGTGCCTGTCCATGGCATGGTCCCCCATGCGTCGCCGGGACGGCGGTTGGCAGGTGCGGGCCGGCCGCCGGGACGGTGGTTGGCCGATGCCGGGCCGAGCGGGGGTGGCCGCCGGCCTGGGTGTCCACGGCGTGGTCTGGTTGCACGGCCTGTGGTGTCCGACCGTGGGGGCATGAACGTCAAGCACTCGTCCCAGGAGACCTCCGCGCGGCCTGTCGGGGCGGACTCGGACCTCTTCGTCGTCACCGCGGCCACCAGCGACACCGGCTCGGCCGTGGTCCGGGCACTTCTGGAGGGCGGATCGGACGTCGTGGCCGTCGGGCGTGACCGTGAGCGGCTTCGGCCCTACGCCGGGCTCGGCGCCCGTACGCACGTCAGCGCCCTCGACGACGGGGAAGGCTCGCCGAGGCCATGGAAGGGGCGAGCGGCGCGTTCGTCATGATGGCGCCGGGCCTCATACCGAGCAGCACAAACTTCCCCGCCTACCAGCGGGCCGTGATCGCCGCGCAGGCGCACGCCGTACAGACCGCGCACCGGCAGGGCTTGCTGCGCCGTGTCGTGACCCTCAGTGGCTGGGCAGCCAACTACCCCGGCGCCCGGGGGCCGGTGTGGGGGCTGCGGCGG
The DNA here is from genome assembly GCF_008973465.1 of Streptomyces sp. SS1-1. Lineage (NCBI taxonomy): Bacteria > Bacillati > Actinomycetota > Actinomycetes > Kitasatosporales > Streptomycetaceae > Streptomyces > Streptomyces sp. SS1-1. The sequence goes on from NZ_WBXN01000001.1 coordinate 98,316, forward strand.
CTGGAGGAGGCCATCGACGCCACCGGCGTCCCGGCGGTCCATCTGCGGGCGGGGTCGTTCATGGAGAACCTGCGCGCCGACATCGCGTCCATCAAGGCCACAGGCACCACGGGCGGCCTCGTTCCCCCGGACCTGCCGCTGCCGATGATCGCCACCGCGGACATCGGGCGCATCGCGGCGGAGTTCCTGCGCGGCGAGCGTGCCTTCACGCCCGGTGTGGTGGAGGTGGCCGGGCCTGCCTACCGGACCCTGGAGGAGGCCACCCGGTTGATCGGGGCCGCGGTCGGCGCCGACGGCGCCCGGTATGTTCTTCGCTCCCCCGAGGACGTGCGGGCCTCGTTGCTCGAGGCGGGGTTCAGCCACCACATGGCCGACGGGACAGTCGCGATGACGTCGGACGTGGCCGAGGGGCGCATCAGGTTCCTGGACGACGGCCGGGTGATCACCACCTCGACCACGCTCGAGGAGTTCCTCGCCACTGGCCGCGTGCCTTGACTGCCCGCCGAATCCTGGCATTCACCGACTCGATGGCGTTCGTGGTGCAGACGATGCGGCGGATCTCGGTGTCGAACCGGAGGAACGGCGTGAACTCCTCCCACGCGTTCTCCCAGAGCCTGACGATCGCCGGATACTTCCTTCCCCACGCGTCGGCGAACTCCGCGAACCGCTCGAGTGCGGCTTCCTCGGTCGCAGCGGTGTAGACGGGCTTGAGGAGCTTGGCCATCTTGTCCCAGTCCTGGCGGGCGGCATAGCGGAAGGAGTTCCGCAGCAGGTGGACCACGCAGGTCTGGACGGTAGTGCGGGGCCAGACAGCCTCGACTGCGTCGGGCAGGCCCTTGAGGCCGTCGCAGACGAGCATGAGGACGTCGTTCACGCCACGGTTCTTGATCTCGGTGAGGATGTGCATCCAGTGCTTGGCGCCCTCGCCACCGTCGCCTGCCCACAGGCCCAGGATGTCCCGCCGGCCCTCGACGGTGACGGCCAGAGCCACGTAGATCGGCCGGTTCGCCACGGCGCCGTCGCGGATCTTCACGTGGATCGCGTCGATGAAGATCACCGGATAGACGGCGTCGAGGGGCCGGTTCTGCCACTCGGCCATGCCGTCCATGACCTTGTCGGTGATCGTGGAGATGGTCTGGCGGGAGACTTCGGCGCCATAGACCTCGGCCAGATGGGCCTGGACCTCACCGGTCGTCAGGCCCTTCGCGGACAGCGAGATCACCATCTCGTCCACGCCGGACAGGCGCTTCTGCCGTTTCTTGACGATCTTCGGCTCGAAGCTGCCCTCGCGGTCGCGGGGCACGGCTATCTCGACCGGGCCGACATCCGTCAGCACGGTTTTGGCCCGGGTGCCGTTGCGGCTGTTGCCGCCGTTCTTCCCGGCCGGGTCGTGCTTGTCATAGCCGAGATGGTCGGTGATCTCGCCTTCGAGGGCGGACTCCAGAAGCCGCTTGGTCAGCTGCTGGAGCAGCCCGCCCTCGCCGGTCAGCTGCAGTCCCTCGGCCTGTGCGCGGCCGACCAACTCGTCGATGAGCTGGTCGTCCACCTTCTTCGCCGACTGCGGCTCAGGAGCCTTGACGGACTCGGCCTCGGTCACGTTGTCGCTGGTCATCGATGCATTTTCCTTGATCAGGAGTTACACCGATCGTTTTACAGTCCCCACCGACGTAAGCGAACCGCCGGCCCGATGTCAGTCAGCTGACGGAGGCTGTCGGACTGGTAGCCGGGACATTCTCGTGCAGACATCGAAACCGCCCGGAAGCATCGGGCGCAACCACGAGGAACAGACCATGAACACCATCGCGCGCCATTGGATCAACGGACAGTGGACCGGCTCCGGTTCGGTCCTGGAATCGATCGACCCGGCCGACGGCACCGTCGTCGGCTCGTTCTACGACGGTGGCGAAGCGGAGGCCTCGGCCGCCGTGGACGCCGCCGCCGCCGCGTTCGCCACCACCGAATGGGCGCGTACCCCCTCGCTGCGGGCGAGCGCGCTGAGCCGGCTGGCCGACGCCCTCGAGGCCCGGATACCCGAGGTCGCGGCCATGCTGTCCCGGGAGAACGGCAAGCTGCTCGGGGAGACCATGTGGGAGGTCGGCGGTGCGGCCGGGTGGCTGCGGTACGCGGCGGCCTCCGCGCGCACCCAGAGCGCCGGGCGCGCCGCCGAGACGGGACCCGGCCAGTACACCCACTCGGTGCCCGAGCCGCTCGGTGTCGCCGGGATCATCTCGCCGTGGAACTCCCCCGTCATGCTGACCGTGCGGGCGCTGGGCCCGGCGCTGGCGGCCGGCTGCACCGCCGTGGTCAAGATGCCGGCCCAGACGGCGCTGACCAATGAGCTGTTCGCGCAGGTCCTGGCCTCGGTCCCGGAGATCCCGGCGGGCGTGGTCAGCGTGTTCACCGAGTCCGGCAACACCGGTGCCCCGTTCCTGGTCTCCTCGGACAAGGTCGACGTCATCAACTACACCGGCAGTACGCCGGTCGGGCGCCGTATCGCGGCCGCGGCCTCCAGCACGCTGAAGCGGCTCGGTCTGGAACTGGGCGGCAAGGCGCCGATGGTGATCCTTTCTGACGCCGATCTGGACATGGTCATCCCGACCGTGGTGCAGTCGCTGGTGCTGATGAACGGGCAGTTCTGCTGCACCGGCTCCCGCGTGCTGGTGCACCGGGGCATCGCCGGCCAGGTGCGTACCCGGCTCACCGACGCGCTCGCGCAGGTGCGGCTCGGCTCGGGCGGCGATGAGAAGGCCCAGCTCGGCCCGGTCATCGACCGGGCGTCCGCCGAGCGGGTGGACGCGATCGTCGAGGAAGCCGCCTCCTACGGCACGGTGCTGCTGCGCGGCGGCATGGTCACCGACGGCCCGCTGGCCGCCGGGGCGTTCTACCGGCCGAGCCTGATCGAGGTGGACCGCACCGACGTCCCGATCGTGCAGGAGGAGGTCTTCGGGCCGGTCCAGACGTTCGAGGTCTTCGACGACGAGGACGACGCCGTGACCAAGGCGAACGCCACCATCTACGGGCTGGCCGCCTCGGTGTTCAGCGCGGACTCGATGAAGGCACGCCGGATCGCCCGGCGCATCCGCACCGGCACCGTGTGGATCAACACCTGGGGAGCGATCAGCGAGGACTTCGAGGAGGGCGGCGTCAAGGGAAGCGGCTACGGCTACCTGTGCGGGCCGCGCGCGATCGAGGAGTTCCAGGCCCTCAAGGTGTATGTGGAGCAGGACCACACCCCCTCCGCTGCCTGACGGGTCATCGCCTGACCCGGCCGGCGCCCGTGCGGGCGCCGGGCCCGAGCCCGGGGCCAGCACGGGCACCGGGTCGGGGCCGAGGCCAGGTCGGGACCGGGGCCAGGGCCAGGGCCGGGGTCGGAGTCGGGGTCGGGGTCGGGGTCGGGGTCGGGGCCAGGTTGGGACCGGGGCCAGGGCCGGGGTCGGAGTCGGGGTTGGGGTCGGGGCAAGGAGGCCGCCGCGCCATGCGGTCTGGTTCTCATCACCGGGGCCGGGAACGTTCTGGCCGTTCGCTGCGGCCGGGGGACTCGCGGACGTCGGGCGGCCGTTGTCTCTGTGCGGTCGTGCCCCGCAGCGACCGCGCCTGACGCCGGCCGCGCAGCGTTGCGGGGGCCGGGCCGTGCATCGCCGGTCTGTCGGCTCCGGTCGAGGCCCGGCGTGGCGCGGGTGAAGCGGCAGTACGGCACCGTCAGCGGCCGGCGGTGGTGAACCGTCCGGGCCCTGGGCGCCCGCCCGCCCGGCGGCTGCTGGCGCTGTTGGGCGCAGGCAGTCCCTCACGCAGCGCCGGCATCGCCTCGGCCGCGCGGGAGCCGACGGCATCAAGAAGAACGACATGCGGCATTTGGATTTTGGAGTGGTTCATGAACGGAAGAAGTGTTTCCCAGGCCTGCGGTGCCGGTGATCCCGGACTGCCGAGCCCGCCGGCGGGGACCGACGTCCGGTACACGGTCCGGGAGGAGGGCCGGAGCGTGTCCGCGAACGCCGGGCCCCGGACCGGCTGCACCGTTGCGGCCGTGCGGCGCTGGAAGCTGTGGCTCCTCACCGTGTGCGCCATCTACCCCACCATCGTCCTGCTGGGGTTGGCCACGAACCCTGTTCTGGGCGATCTGTATCTGCCGGTGCGGCTCGCCGTACTCGTCCCGGTGGCGGCAGCGTTGATGGTCTGGCAGGTCAGTCCCCGGCTGCAGCGGTATTTCGGAGCCTGGCTCACCCGATGACAGCCAGCCCGCCCCCGCCGCCGGCATGCACGGCGGCCCCCGCACACCACCGGCCACTGCGCAGGCTCACGGCGCGGGGCCGCGACGAGACGCACCGCGGCGTCTCCTCACTGGAGCTCTTCTTCGACCTGTGCTTCATCGTGGCCATAGCCCAGGCAGGCACCCAGTTGGTGCACGCCATGGTCGAGGGGCACACCGGCGAGGGGATCCGCGACTACCTGATGGTCTTCTTCGCCATCTGGTGGGCGTGGATGAACTTCACGTGGTTCGCCTCGGCCTACGACAACGACGACGTGCTGTACCGGATCGCCACGCTGATCCAGATGGCCGGCGTACTCGTCGTGACCGCCGGCGTCTCCCAGGCGTTCGAGGAGCACGCGTACCTGGTCGTCGTCCTGGGCTATGTGATCATGCGGCTCGCCATGACGGCGCAGTGGCTGCGCGTGGCGCGCTCGAGCCGGGGCCCCGAGCGGACGACGGCACTGCGGTACGCCGTCGGGCTCTGCCAGTTCGGCTGGCTGGGGCTGCTGGCCCTGCCGGAGGCCGGCCGCCCATGGGTCTTCCTGGTGATGGCGCTGCTGGAGATGGCCGTACCGCTGTACGCCGAACGCGCCCACCCCACGCCCTGGCACCCCCGCCACATCGCCGAACGGTACGGGCTGCTCACGCTCATCGTGCTCGGCGAGACCATCGCGGCGGCCACGGTCGCCGTGAAGTCGGGGCTCGACGAGCACGAGGCCCTGGGTGAGCTGCTGCCCATCGCCGGCGGCGGACTGCTGATCATCTTCGCCGCCTGGTGGATCTACTTCGCCGTCCCCATCCACGCACACCTGCGGACCAACCGGCAGTCCTTCCTCTGGGGCTACGGCCACTACCTGATCTTCGTCTCGGGTGCCGCGATCGGGGCCGGTCTGGAGGTGGCGGTGGAGCAGGCGGTGGGCACGGCACACCGTTCGGCGTCGGCGGCGTCAGCGGCCGTGACACTGCCGACAGCACTGTTCCTGCTCACCGTGTGGGCACTGCACTCGCGCTTCTACAAGGTGGGGATCGCCCAGCAGTCGGTGCTGCCGGCCACGGCGCTGCTGGTGGCCGTCTGTACGTTCCTGGGTCACTGGGCGGTGCTCGCGGCGGGGCTGGTGACGGCGCTGGCGGTGGCGGCCGGGGTGACGCTGGCGGCGCTCTGGGCGCGCCCGGAACGCGGGAGAGGCGAGGAGAGCGTCGCGGTGCCGGTTGTTTGAGAAAGTCCTCGCCGCCGCGGGAGCCTGGCCGGCAACGGCGTGCGACCGCGCCCGTGCCGTACGCCCGGTGCATCTGCTCAGTGACGGTGACGGGTTGGTCCCGCCGGCGTCGACGCCGCCCACTTCGCCGTTCGCCGGTGGGTGCGATCATTGCTGATCAAGTGCGTGGCTGGTGGTTCGACTGCCTCGCGAGGCATGGCGGGGGACACGGCGGATGTGGGCGAAGTCAAGGACGGACATGGGCGCCGGCCCGACCGGGCTGGTCGGCCGGGAGGGCGAGCTGGCCGGGCTGGCCGCGTTCCTGGACATGGCCGGGAGGGACGGAGCCGCCCTGCTGCTCACCGGTGATCCGGGCGTGGGCAAGACGGCGCTCCTGGACGAGGCCGCCGCGCTGGCGGTGGCGAAGGGCATGCGGGTCGTCCGTGGGAGCGGCGACGAGTACGAGACGGACATCAGCTTCGCGGGACTCCATCAGCTCGTCGGCTCGCTGCCGGACGAGCTCGGTCGTCTGCCGCATTCCACGCGGGAGGCCCTCGAGGTCGCCCTCGGTCTCGGCGCCGGCCCCGCGCCGAGCCGGATCGCCGTCCTCAACGCGGCACTGTCCCTGTTCGACGAGGCCGCGACAGAGCGGCCGTTGCTCATCGTGGTCGATGACCTTCATGTTCTCGACAGGGCGAGTCTGGCCGCGGTGGGTTTCGTCGCCAGAAGGCTGGGCGGCCGCCGCGTCGGGCTGCTCGGAGCACAGCGCGAGGAGTCCGGCGAGACCTTCCGGTCCACCGGTCTGCCGGAGCTGGCGATCGCGCCGCTGGGGGACGCGGACGCCCTGCGACTGCTGTCCCGGCGCTTCGCCCACCTCCCCCGCCGGGTCCTCTCGACCGTGGCCCACGAGGCCCAGGGGAACCCTCTGGCCCTGCTCGAGTTCGCCGGGTCCACCGGCGCGTCCGGCGCCCGACAGGGCCAAGGGGCGGGGTGGGCCAGCGGCCAGGGACGGGACGTGCGCGCTCTCTACGGCGCCCGCGTCGGACGGCTACCGCACAGAACGCGCGAGGTTCTGCTGCTCGCTGCCCTCGAGGGCTCCGGCGACATCGGCGTCCTCGAGGCGGCCGGCGGGCCGGACGCGCTCGACGGGCTCGCTCCCGCGGAGCGCGACCACCTGGTCATGGTCGCGGAGAACGGGCGCACGGTGCGCTTCAGGCACCCGCTGGTCAGGTCCGCGGTGGTCGACGGTTCCACCGGCGAGCAGCGGCGCACCGCCCACCGCCGGCTGGCCGACGCGCTGGGCGACCAGCCCGAGCGGCGCGGTGACCATCTCGCGAGAGCCACGGCGGCGCCCGACGAGGCGGTCGCCGCCGTCGTGGAGTCGGCGGCCCGCAGCAGCCTGCGACGCGGTGACGCCGACGGCGCGATCGCGAGGCTGCGGCGCGCGGCCGAGCTGAGCCCCGACCGGGCGGTCCGCAGGCGCCGTCTGTCAAGGGCCGCCTACGTCGCCGCCTGGGTCGCGGGTCATCTGGAGGTCAGCCACGAGATCATGCGTGAGGTCGAGGGCGATCCGGCGGCCCGGTCGCTCTCTGCGGCGGCGACGGCCGGCTTCCTCGTGCTCGTCACGGAAGGGGACGCCGACACCGCCCACGCGCTGCTGATGGAGGCGGTCGGGCCGGCGCCGGTGTCGCCCGGTACGCCGTCCGGGGAGCTGGAGACCGCGCTCTTCGCTCTCACGCTCGCCAGCCAGTACTCGGGCCGGACCGAGCACTGGCAGCCCCTTGTCGACGTGCTCGCCCGCCTCCCCCAGGCGTCGCCCGCCGCCGCGGCGTCGCTGGGGCGCGTCCACCACGACCTCGGCTCCGTCACCGACGGCATGCTGCACCGCCTGGACGAGGAGATCGCGGGGTTGAGGGACCGCAGTGACGCCGATGTGGTCGTCCGCACCGCCCTGACCGCCTCCTACCTCGACCGGCTTCCGGGCTGCCGCGAGGCCGTGTCCCGGGTCGTACGCGACGGCGGCGCGGTGGGGTCGAGCATGCCGGCCCTGATGTTCGCCGCTCTGGACGACCTCTACAGCGGCCGGTGGCAGCCGTCGGCCGACGCCGCAAACGAGCTGATCGCCCTGTCCGAGGAGACGGGATACCACCTGTTCGCCCAGGTGGGGCACTACATAGCCGCGATGACCGCGGCGCAGCGCGGCGACCTCGACGCGTGCCGCCGCCACTGCGAGGCCGTCTGGGGGTGGTCAGGGCCCAGGGGGCTGCGGCGGCTGGAGAACTGCGCCCACCAGGCGGCGGCACGGGCGGCCCTGGGCGCCGCCGACTTCGAGACAGCCTTCCATCACGCCACGGCGATCTGCGCCCCGGGGGTTCTGCCGCCGTTCAACCCCGAGGCCGTGTGGTCCGCGCCGGACCTCGTCGAGGCCGCCGTGCGCACCGGGCGGCACGCGCAGGCGCGACGGCACGCGGACGCGCTGCGCGACGCCGGTGTCGGCCACCTCTCGTCGCGGCTCGCGCTGAACTCGGCCGTGGTCACGGCGATGACCTCGGCCGCCGAGGACACGGTCAGGTGCTTCGAGGAGGCACTCGCACTGCCGGGCGTCGAGCAGTGGCCCTTCGAGGCCTGCCGGGCTCGTCTGGCGTACGGCGAAGCGCTGCGCCGGCAAGGACACAACCGTGACGCCCGGGTGCAACTGGCCGCCGCACGCGACGGCTTCGGGGAACTGGGCGCCCGTTCGTGGGAGGCTCGGGCCGCGGCGGAGCTCCGCGCCACCGGCATGACACGGGCCGGCCGGGGCAAGGCCGGTGAGGCCCTCACCCCGCAGGAGCTGGAGGTCGCCAGGCTGGCGGCGACGGGGCTGTCCAACCCGCAGATCGCGTCGCGTCTGTTCCTTTCGCCGCGGACCGTGTCGTCGCATCTCTACCGTGTGTTCCCGAAGTTGGGGATCACGTCGCGGGCCGAGCTCCGCGACGCCCTGCAGGCACTGCCTCCCGAGCCTTCCGCCACCCAGCCGTAAGAACTGCCAGCCGAGGCTCCGGCACTGAGGTGAGCGAACCACCGACCTGGTCCACCGGCACTTCCCCGGCACTGACATGAGCAAGCCACCCGCCGAGTCCCAACCCTCCCCCGGCACTGAGGTGAGCGAGCCGCCGGCCGGATGTCAGTCAGCTGACGGAGGCTGCCGGCACGGGAGCCGGGCCATTCTCGTGGAGACACCGAAACCGCCCGCCACCACGGGCGCAACCCACGAGGAGCAGACCATGCCGTTCGTCACCGCCGGCGACGGAACCGACATCTTCTACAAGGGCTGGGGCTCGGGCCCGCCGGTGATGTTCCACCACGGCTGGCCGCTGAGCTCGGACGACTTCGACGCCCAACTGCTGTTCCTCGTCCAGCACGGCTACCGAGTCATCGCCCACGACCGCCGAGGGCACGGGCGCTCCGCCCAGACCGGCCACGGGCACGACATGGATCACTACGCGTCGGACGCCGCCGCCGTGGTGGCGCACCTCGGCCTGCGCGACGTCGTCCACGTCGGCCACTCCACCGGTGGTGGAGAGGTCGCCCGGTACGTGGCCCGGCACGGTGCCGGGCGGGTCGCCAAGGTTGTCCTCATCGCAGCGGTCCCGCCGCTCATGGTGCAGACCGCGTCGAATCCGGGAGGGCTGCCGGTCGAGGTCTTCGACGGCTTCCGCGAGGCCGTGGCCACCAACCGCTCCCAGTTCTACCTCGACCTCGCCTCCGGGCCGTTCTACGGGTTCAACCGCCCGGGCGCGGACATCTCCCAGGGCGTCATCCAGAACTGGTGGCGCCAGGCGATGGCCGGCAGCGCCCAGGCTCACCACGAGGGCATCAAAGCGTTCTCCGAGACCGACTTCACCGACGACCTTTGGGCCATCGACGTCCCCACGCTCCTCCTGCACGGCGACGACGACCAGATCGTCCCGATCGCCGACTCCGCCGAGATCGCGGTCACGTTGGTCGAGAACGCGCGCCTGGAGGTCTACCCGGGGCTGTCCCACGGCATGTGCACCGTGAACGCCGACACCGTCAACACCGACCTCCTCGACTTCCTCGAGAGCTGACTCGGACCTACCCGCCCGGCCCTCGAGCACAGAGAACAGAACAGGGAATCACCATGACCGCAACACCCACCGGCTACGTGACCGTCGTCCGGGACGCGAAGGCGAAGCCGGGCAGGGAGGACGATCTGAAGGCGTTCATCACCGCCGCCGTCACCCCCTCACGCAACGACCCCGGCAACATCGACTACGAAGCCCACGAAGTCGACGGCCGGCCCGGCGAGTTCGTCATCTACGAACGCTGGGAGAGCCGCACCCACCTCGCCGCCCACCTCGCCGCGCCCCGCATGCGGGAACTCGCCCCGCAGATGCTCGAACTCATCGACGGAACCATCGAGGACGGCATCCGACTGCTGCGCCCCTTCCGCCCCACCCACCAGGGTCCGACGGCCGCCTATGACAGGAGTCCGCGATGGTGCGGTTCATGAAGCAGCACGTCCCCGGTCACCGAGGCCGGTCCCGGTGACCGAGGCAGGTCCCGGGGGGCCGAGGCCGGTCCCGGGGGGCCGAGGGGCCGAAGGCGCCCGGGAAGCCGCCGGTCCACCATGCGCGGCCGCCGGAGGTGACGGCGAAGGCCTCGACGCCGGGGAGGGAGTCGATCCAGTCACGGGCGCTCGCACCCATGGCGAAGGCAGCGGTCGCCCAGGCGTCGACATCGGTGAGATGACGGCCCACCAGGGTGATCGACAGCAGGTCCGATCCCGCCGGACGGCCGGTGCGCGGGTCGAGGATGTGCGGGCCGCGTTCGGCCGTGCCGGAGGTCGCCACGGCCAGATCCCGGCCGGACACGACGGTACTGAGCCGGCCGGGCAGCAAGGGGTGGGCGATGCCGACGCGCCAGGGCACGCCTGGGGCGCACTCGCCGCGCAGCTGGATGTCGCCGCCGCCGTTGACACAGGTGCTGCGGACTCCGGCCCGCGCCAGGATCTCGGACGCCCGCTCGATGGCCCAGCCCTTGACCAGGCCGGTCGGGTCGAGACGGCCACCGGGGGTGGTGCTGAACCAGCCGTCCGTGAGGCGTTGCGCGTTCTCGCACAGCCGGAGCACCTCGGTGACGTCCCGGTCGCAGTCGTCGACGGTGACCTCGCCGCGGCCCAGCCGGCTGATCTGGCTGCCGGGGCGGTAGGTGGAGAACACCTCGTCCACCCGGTGCAGCCACGCCACGGCCCGGTCCAGGGCGTGCCGTACGGCCGGCGTGGAAGCGTCGCGCAGGTCGAAGGAGAAGACCGTGCCCATGGCGTGCTCCACGTGGCGCAGTCCCGGGGTGCGTCCGGTGCGCGGGCTGTCAGGCACCGGCCTGGTCCAGGGCGCTCTGGAGGGACTGCATGTAGCCCTCGCCGGTGTAGGAGGCGCCGGAGACGGCCTGGATGCCGGCGCTCCGCGCGCCCAGGGCTTCCCTGGTCAACGTGGGCACGGCGTAACCGGCGATGGCCCGGCTGCGGGCGTCCTCGTCCGGGGTCCGCACGGCCCGGACCTCGGCCAGCTTGCCGTGGGAGAGGGTGACAGCGACCTGCACCGGTCCGTAGGGGGTCTGCTCGACGGCGCCGGTGAAGGTTCCGCCGGCTCCCGGCCCCGCCGGCGCCGGAGCCGGGAGCCGGCGAGGACGTCGCCGTACCCGGTCCGGTACCGGCCAGTGCGGGCGGTGTGGTGTGGTGCGGTTTGAGGGACAGCAGCAGGACCAGGCCCGCAACGCTGGACGCGGCCATGAGGGCGGCGCGGCGCACTGCCATGGGGCTGCTCCTTTCAGGGGTGTGGGCGGGTCGCAGAGCGCTCAGAGAGCGAAGGACTCGTGGTGGATGCGGCGGCGTGCCACTTTGGCCCGTCGCAGAGCGGCGATGGCCGCGGATGTCATCCCCGGGGGCCGCACAGGTAGACGTCGCGCTCGGCGATGTCCGGTACGAGGGCGGTCAGTGCGTCGGCGGTGAGGGGCGGGGTGCGTCCGGCGGGTTCGTCCACCACGTAGTGCACGGTCGCTCCGCGACGGGCGGCTATGACGTCGATCTCGCGCCGTAGCACCAGGTCCCGCGGGCGGCGCGCCCGGTAGACCAGGGTGACGTCGCCGGGCAGCGTCTCGAACAGGGCGATCAGCGGGGTGATGCCCACACCGCCGGCCAGCAGCAGCGCCTTGGAGGACGTTCGTTGTGCCGCGGTCAGGGCGCCATAGGGCCCTTCTGCCCATACCCGGGTACCGGGACGCAGACGTGCCACGGCCTCGCTGTGGCGTCCGGCCGCTTTCACGGTGATGCGCAGCACGCCCCGGCCGGCCGGTGCGGACAGTGAGTACGGGTTCGCCGTCCACCACATGCCGGGGGCGAGGAAGCGCCAGCGGAAGAACTGGCCGGGCCGCGCGTCCAGTTCGTCGATGTGCGGGCCGGCCATGAGGACGGACACCACTCCGGGCGCTTCGGGCCGTACGCCGGTCACGGTCAGCCGGTGACGCAGTCCCTGCCGGAGGGGGGTGAGGAACCGGTACCAGGTCAGCAGCGCGGCCACACCGATGTACAGGGTGTACCAGGCGAGCTGGGCGGGGCGGTGGGCGACGAAGTCGGCGCCGTTGGACAGTTGGTGGGAGAAAGCCAGGAAAATGGCGAGATATGTGGCGAAGTGCAGGTAGTGCCAGGTCTCGTAACTGAACCGGCGGCGTGCGGCGCGGGCCGAGACGACGCCGGTGGCGAGCAGGAGCAGCAGACCGGCCGTCGCCGGGAGCATGTCGGGATAGCCGAGGACGAGCGCGGTGGCCTGCCCGACGACGCCGGAGCGGGCGCTCGCCGCGTAGCCGAGGGTGATCAGCACGGCGTGGGCGAGCGTCAGGGAGATGGTGTATCGGCCGCCCAGGGCGTGCCAGCGAGCCAGGCGGTCCGAGCCGACGGCCCGCTCCAGGACGGGCAGGCGGGACATCAGGGCGAGCAGCACCGCGCAGGCGTATCCGGCGGCCGACGGTGGTGAACCGTCCGGGCCCTGGGCGCCCGCCCGCCCGGTCCCTGCACGGTGAACCGCGTCCGCGCCCCCGACGCGGTCCGGAGTCCCTCGCCGTCATGCGGCGGCGCCGGGGCTCAGTCGTCCCAGGCCCCAGGCACCGTGATCACCGGGCATTCGGCCCGGTGCAGCAGGCCGTGGGGCACCGAACCCAATCGCATACCCGTGTACCCGCCGCGCCCGTGCCTGCCGACGACGACAGCCGCGGCGTCGACCGACGCGAGGGCCAGTACCTCCACGGGGTGGCCGCGCACCACGTCCTGGGACACCCGAACGTCCGGTTGCCGCTCCGCCAGTCCCGCGAGGGTCTCGGCCAGCAGCCGGCGCCGTTCCGTGAGCCCGGCCTCCTCGTCGGTGAACGGCACGACCGGCCGACGCCACACCCACAGCACGTGCAGAACGGCGCCGCGCAACGCGGCCTCCTCCATGGCGTACGCGGCGGCGGCCCGGGAGGCCACGCTGCCGTCGACGCCCACGACGAGTCGCGGGGGCCGCACATCCGTGGCCTCCGGCTCCCGCACCACGACGACCGGGCAGTTTGCGCGGGCGCTGACCGGAACGGCCATCGAGCCGGACCTGAAGATCTCCTCCGCCCGGCTCAACCGGCGCGAGCCGAGCACGATCATCCGGGCCCGCGCCGCCTGACCGCACAGCACCGCCGACGGCACGCCGTCGAGCAGTCCCGTGGTCACCGGCACGTCCGCGCTCAGTGCCCGCACCGTTGCCGCCGCCTCGTCGAGCGCGTTCTCGCCCCGGGCCCGGAACATCGTGCGCCGGTAGGGTGCGTCGACGTGCTGCCCGCCCTGCACCGGGGGCACCCCCATGACCAGCCGCAGCGACAGGCCCCGGCGCCCCGCTTCGTCGACGGCCCAGGCGAGCGCCGGTACGGACTGCTCACGGGGGTCGATCCCGACGACGATCTCATCGCGTACGGCGGTGTCCGTCATGGATCCTCGTTCCTCCTGCCGGGCGGCCGTGGGAGCGGAACGTTCCTGTCGCGTGGGGGGCGCGAGCGGTGCAGCGCCGGGCGGACTCGTCCCCGCCGGGTACCGCACTGCCCTTTCATTCTGTCGTCGGGAGCGCGAGTCCGCCTGAAGCCGTGCCCCGCGCGAGCCGGCAGCGCCGCGCCCCGGCTGGCGGTGGCCCGTCACTCGCCCGACGACGGGACGGCGGGACCGCCGCTGGTCGATCCGCCGTCCAGTACGAACTCGCTGCCCGTCGAGTAGGTGGCGTCGGCCACGATGAACAGGACCATGCGAGCGACTTCCTCCGGTTCCCCGAACCGGGCGATCGGCTGATCGGAGACGAAGGAGTCGTCGATGCCGGCGGTCATCGCGGTGCGCACCGCCCCAGGGTGCACGGAGCAGACCCGGATCCCGTCGGCTCCGAGTTCCAGCGCCGCCGTCTTGGTCAGTCCTCGCAGACCCCACTTGCCGGCGACGTACGATCCCACGCCGGCATAGCCCATCAGTCCCGCGGACGAGGACATGTTCACGATGACGCCGCCACCGGCCCGGCGCAGCGCCGGGGTCACGGCACGGATGCCGAGCCACGGGCCTTGCAGGTTCACGTCGATCACGCGCCGGAACGACTGCACGCTCTGTTCCTCGATGGTGGCGAATTCGACGATCCCGGCGTTGTTGACGAGCACCGACAGCGGCCCCAGGTCGCGTTCCGCCTGCGACACGGCCGCTGTCCAGCCGTCCCCCTCGGAGACGTCCAGGTGGGCGTAGCGGGCCCGGTCTCCGAGTTCCGTGGCCAGTGCCGCGCCTTCGGCGTCCAGGACGTCGGCGATCAGCACGGCGGCGCCCTCCGCGGTGAACAGACGGGCGACGGCAGCACCGATCCCCCGCGCGCCACCGGTGACGATGGCCACCTGTCCGGTCATCCGTTCCATCTTGGCCTCCCTCGTCCGTGCGTCGACCCGCCTTTCTCGGCAGGCATCGCTGACGTCATTGCCTGCCTCGAACGCCTGGTGTGATCAACCCGTTTCCGTTCTTGAGGCGGTCCGCGGCGAGCCGGGCGCGCACGTTGTGGAACTGCCGGGTCTGCATGACGAAGTGCGCCGGCTCCCAGAGCCCGAGGTCGAAGGGGCGGGTGAGCCGTCGGGGGTGTCTGGCGCCGCGCGTACGGACCACCAGGCGCGTTCCGCCGTCGGGCGTCGGCCGCAGGTGGAAGCCCCAGATCCCGTCGACGCGCGCCGGCGGCAAAGGATCCCACTGCGGATCGAAGGAACGGCCGGACGGAATCTTCAGGTCCGAGCCCAGCACCAACGTCCTGTGCGGCTCCATTCTGACGACGGTGAACCAGGCCCGGCCGCCCCGGACTGTGCTCAGACGCTGCCCCTCCTCGACGCTCTGCCATTCGGGGACGACGCGGTCGGCGCTGGGGTGCCCGTAGTGGTCCAGCCAGTCCCAGCTGTACCAGCCTCCGCGGTCGTATCCCATCTGCACCAGCCAGGCCCACACCGCCTCGGGAGGTGCCGGGAGGGTCGTGGCCATCGTCGACGTGCCGTCGGGCTCGGGGACGAGCTCGTCGCCGGGGTACTCACGGGCGACCTCCTCGCGGGTCGCGCCCCAGGTCAGCATGCGCGGACGAATCCAGCGCGCGTAGCACCCGAGGGCGGCTGACGTCACGGCGAGCGGAAGCAGGCGGCTTCCGGTCGGCTCTCGGTACATGCGCTGCCTGTACATCGCTTCCTCCCTCGGCGCCGGGCCCGGCGCCGTGGAGCCTCGCACTGTCCGCGCAGTAGCGGCTCCCGGCTACCGGCCCGGGTCCGGGACACCCCCGGCCGGAGCGGGGACTCCCGCCCTGACGGGTCGGGGCCGCCGAGGGCACGTTGCGCCGGACGGTGCGCAACCTGCTCCGGCTCCTCCATTGCATCGCCGCGGGCCGGTGAACAGT
The DNA here is from genome assembly GCF_008973465.1 of Streptomyces sp. SS1-1. NCBI lineage: Bacteria > Bacillati > Actinomycetota > Actinomycetes > Kitasatosporales > Streptomycetaceae > Streptomyces > Streptomyces sp. SS1-1. Next base: position 113,726 of record NZ_WBXN01000001.1, read on the forward strand.
AGGGCCGAGTGGGTCCTGCCGCTGGACCGTCGGACCCGGGGGCGGTGAGACCGTGCTCTCCTCGCCGTAGTCACCGATCGGCGATCACCGTCCCGCCCCGGCTCAGGGCGCCAGCACAACCCTGCCGAACACCTTTCCCGCGTCCATCTCACGGTGGGCCAGCACCGCCTGGTCCAGTGGCAGCACCGCATGCACGACCGTTCGCAGGTCCCCGTGCGCGGCATCGGCGAAGTGGGACGACCGCACGGCCTGCCGGTCGGGGCCGGGCACGGTATCGGAGCTGAAAGTCGCGAACGACCACGACCTGCGGAAGGCGTCCATCAGCCGCATGCCGAAGTCCGCCGGTGGCTGTCCACCGACCACGCCGACAGCCACGTACCGCCCGTTGGAGGTCAACCTGTCCAGGAAGACGGGAAGCTGGGGACCGCCCACGACATCGATCACCACGTCGAAGCCCGCCGGTGCATCCGAGGCACCCTCTCCGGAGCGGTCGAGGACATGAGTCGCGCCCAGGTCCCGCAGGCGGGCGCCACGCTGCGCCGACGACGTCGTGACCGCCACCGCCTGCGCACCACCCCTGGCCGCGAGCTGGACCGCCGTGATCCCGATGCTGCCTGCCGCACCACGCACGAGCACCGTCTCACCGGCCGTGAAACGGGCGCGTTCCAGGGCGAAGTGGGCGACCACGCCGGAGCCGCCGAGGGTCACCGCCTCAGCGCCGGCCAGGCCGTCGGGCAGCGGAAGGACGTCCTCGATCGAGGCGACGGCCTGCTCGGCGTAGCCACCGGACAGGCCGGTGAACGCCCACACCCGCCGCCCGATCCACGAGGCGTTCACGCCCTCCCCCACCGCGGTGACCTTTCCCGCGACTTCACTGCCGAGGATGTGGCCCGCCCTGAAGCCGTAGGCGGCAAGGGCTCCCCGGCGGATCACGGCGTCCACGCCGCCCACCCCGATCGCCTCGGTGGCGATCCGTACCTGCCCCGGGGTGGGAACGGGCACGGGCACATCGACGGTCTCCAGGCCCTCGGGGTCTCCGAACGTCCTGATCACGACGGCTTTCATCTCGGCTCCTCGGCTCGGTGGGGGGCGGATCGCACCTGCTGCGGCCGCGGGCGCCGTAACCGGGACCCACGACCGGGGCACCACCGTCGGCGTGTCGGGACGCGGTGGCGGCACCGCCATCGGACCGTAACGGACGCCTCCGTCCGTTTGGCTAAAGTGAGAAGGGATGACCAGCCATTTCTCTCAGACCGTGCGCTCCGACGCCCGTGACAACCGGGCCCGCATCCTGGACGCGGCCCGCGCGGTGTTCGGCGAGGAGGGACTGAGCGCACCCATGCGCGAGGTCGCCCGGCAGGCAGGCGTCGGCCCCGCCACGCTGTACCGGCACTTCCCGACCAAACAGGCACTGATCACGGAGACCTTCGCCGAGCAGCGGCGAGCCTGCCACGCCGCCGTCCGCGACGCCCTGGCGGCTCCGGACCCGTGGCACGGATTCCGCAGCCTGATCGAGCGGATCTGTGAGCTCCACGCGCACAGCCGGGGATTCGCCGACGCCTTCATGACGGCCTTCCCCGAAGCCATGGACTTCGCCGCCGACCGAGAACAGACTCTGCGCGCGGTCGGCGAACTCGCCCGCCGCGCACAGAAGACCGGACAGCTGCGCCCCGGCTTCGTCGTCGACGACCTGGTCCTCATGCTCATGGCCCATCGGGGCCTCCAAGGCACACCGGGTGCCACGAGGGCCGCGGCCAGCCGCCGCTTCGCCGCCTACGTCATCGAGGCGTTCCGCGCCACACCGGAGACGGCAACGCCCACACCTATGCCGCCGGCATTATGCCTGCAGCTCGCGGACTCGCCCGGCACGCCGTAGTCCCGTCGCCCGCAGGAGGGAGGCAGGCCAGCAGGGCGACGAGAGGGCGCGCGCCTTCGTACACCCCTTTCCTGGCGGCGGCCCGGCAAAGGTCGGCAGATCACCACCGCATCCGCATCACGTCCGCCCCTCCAGACTGCCGGTCATGTCGCGTTCCGCTTGGCCGACTCGGAGCGGCCCGGAGTCGGTGGACCGGGCGAGGTCCCTTTCGAGATCGTCCAGTGCGCGGCGGGCCGCCTCGATGCGTTGGAGTAGGAGTTGTTCGTCCTGCGGTTGCGGTGTCCGGTGTCGGGCTTGTGGCGGCTCCCGTTCCTCGTCCATGCCCTTGGCCTCTTCGAGGGAGGTGAGGACGACGCCGATGAGGACGTTGACGAGGACGAACGAGGCGAGCAGGACGTAGGAGGCGTAGTAGAGGAGGCTCCAGCGGGAGATCTCCAGGCCGGCGCGTACGGCGTCCCCGATCCCGTCCAGGGTCATCAGGAGGAAGAGGGTGAGCACTGCGCGGCCGATGGAGCCGTAGTGTTCGGGGTCGTGGCGGCCGAAGAAGACCCAGCCGACCATCGCGTACACGTACAGCAGCAGGGCGCCCACGAGCAGGAAGCTCAGCGTGCCCGGGAGGCTGCGGCCCACGGCGACGAGCACGATGCGCAGTTGGGGCAGGAAGCGGGCGGTCCGCAGGACCCTGGCCAGCCTGAGCAGCCGCAACACGGTGGTGTTCTCACGCACGACGGGCGCGAAGGCACACAGGACGACCGCGAGATCGAAGACGTTCCACGGGTCCTCCCAGAAGCCACGGGGCCGGTCCGCGTGCGCGGCCATCCGCAGCACGATCTCGACGGTGAACGCCGCCAGGCAGACGTGCTCGGCCAGCCGTAACCAGCCATGCCACTCCCGGGCGAGACCGGAGTACGTCTCCAGGCCCAGCAGGACGGCGTTGCCAAGGATCACCGTGAAGACGGTGAGCGCAAACCAGCGGGCCTCGGTGACCCCGCGGCAGTACACGGCGACTCGTCGACGTCCGGACGGGGCGTTGACTCCAGCCACTTGATCTTGGTGTTGCGGCATTCTGCTGCTTCTTCTCCTCCGGATGTGCGACGGGCCGTCGCCGCCGAGCGCGCGACTGCCCGTCGGCGCGAGCAAGATCCAGAAGAGACTTCTACAGCACTGTGATTACCGAAGCGTGAGCGACCGGGGGAACCAGGCGGCCCCCGGGCCGGTGACTCCTGTCATGCAGCAGGGCGGGGGCCTCCTTCACGGAAGGTTGCGCTTCTTACGGGGCTGATGGTCTCCAGCGCTGACGAGGATGGCCGGCTGGGTCCGAAAGCGATGGTGTGACGCGACCAGGCTGACCTGCAACGGACGCGTTAGATTATGCATGTAATATAAATTCCGTTGCCCGCCCGCCAGGGATGCGGCTTCTTGCCCGCCCGTGCGGTTTCGGCTCACACAGCGCGATGAACCAGCGGGTGTCCGCCTGCTCAGCCTGGCCTCAAGTGACGAGGAACCCATGACCTTTGACGATCTGCTGCCACCCGTGTCGCCCGCCGAAGCGGCCGAACTCGCGTTGCTGGCGACCGGCCCTGTCCTGCTGCCCGGCGAGGAGGGGTACGACGCCGAGTGCCGGATCTACAACCTGAACGTTCTCCTGGAGCCGGCGCTCGCGGTCGGTGCCGCCGACGCGGCCGACGTACAGGCGGCCGTCCGCTTCGCGGCCCGCCAGGGCAGACCCGTGTCGGTGAAGACCACGGGTCACCAACAGGTCCACCCGGCCCGGGGCGGGGTCTTGATCAGTACCCGCCGCATGAAGGGCATCACCATCGACGCGCACCGCAGACGCGCACGGGTCGAGGCCGGAGTGATCTGGCAGGAGGTCATGGACCGGGCCGCCGAGGCCGGCCTGGCCCCGATGAGCGGCTCCGCGCCGCTGGTGGGCGTCGCCGGCTACACCCTCGGAGGTGGACTCAGCCCGGTCTTCGGCCGAAGCCAGGGGTACGCGGCGGACCACGTCCGCTCGCTGGAAGTGGTGACCGCCGACGGCGAGTTGCGGCACGTCACGCCGGACAGCGATTCCGAACTGTTCTGGTCGCTACTCGGAGGGAAGGGCAACTTCGGCGTGGTCACCGCCCTGGAGTTCGACCTGTTCCCGGTGACCCATTTCTACGGCGGCGGCATCTACTTCCCCGGCGAACGACTCACCGAGGTGCTCCACACCTGGCGCACCTGGCAAGCAGACATGCCGGAGGAGATGTCCTCCTCGGTCGCCGTGCAGCGGCTCCCTCCGCTGCCGGAGTTGCCGGAACCCCTCCGGGGGGCCTTCGTAGTGCACGTACGCTTCGCCTACCTCGGCCCGTCGGCCGAGGGCGAGCGGCTGATCGCACCCCTGCGGGCGGCCGCCCCAGCACTCATCGACGCCGTGGGCGAGATGCCCTACACCGCGATGGGCGCCGTTCACATGGACCCGCCGACGCCGATGCCGTATTACGACCGGACGACGCTGTTGCGCGCGCTCCCCGCCGAGGCGGCCGACAAGTTGATCGAACTGCTCGGTCCAGGCTCGGACTCCCCGCTGGTGAGCGTCGAGATCCGCATGCTCGGCGGTGCGCTCGACCGTGAACCCGAGGTTCCCAACGCCGTGTCCAGCCGCGGGCTTCCTTTCGTCCTCTTCGGTTTCGGTGTGGGCGCCCCCGACCGGGCCGAGTTCCTGAGCGCCAAGCTCGACGAGGTGATGAACGCGATGGAGCCCTGGACAGACCGGCGCAGGATGGTCAACTTCCTCTCCACCGAAGAGGCCACGGACAGCGAGCGGCTCAGCGAGGTCTACGGCGCTGAGCGCTACCGCCGTCTGGCCGCGGCGAAGAAGGCGTACGACCCGACCAACATGTTCCGGGTGAACCACAACATCCAGCCCGGCTGAGCTTGCGGCCACCGGAACGCGCCGGTTGCGGTGGCAGGGCTTACTGGCCCTGACGAAGCCTCTGGACGTGCCGGTGGGTGATCAGGCAGACGGCGAGTCCGAGGAAGGCCTCGTGGATGTCGTCGCGTCGTTCCCACCGGATGCGTAGCCGGCGGAAGCCATACAGCCGCCAGGAGGTCGTCCGTTCGACCACCCAGCGGAAGGGGCCCAGGCCGGTACCGTGCGGCTGGCCACGCTCGGCGATCACCGGGCGGATGCCGCGCTGCCGCAGAAGCCGGCGGTACTTGTCGTGGTCGTAGCCGCGGTCCGGACCGCGCCTACCTGCGCAAGCGCGGGATCCGCCGCACGATCCCGGAGACCGCAAGAACGCGGTTCGCGCGGTGGCCGGCCGCCGAAGTTCGACAAGTCCGACTACACGGGACGCCACGCGGTTGAGTGCGGCATCCATCGCCTCAAGCGACACCGCGCGATCGCCACGCAATACGAGAAGCCCGCCGTCCGCTACGAGGCGACCGTGCTGGTCGCGGCTATCCACGAGTGGCTGCGACCAGCAGAACGCACCCGAGCGCCGATTGCCGCACGATTGTCCGAGAATGCGGTCGCGGCCCCCGGTCGTGAAGCGGCCAGCCTGGATGGACAGATGGAAGCCTCAAACTCGGACATATTTAGGCAATCGGGCCTCCGCGTTCTCTCAGCCAGCGTGGAGGATCCGAAAGCGATCGGGCTCCGCCGGGTCCCGATCAACGACTTGGATCGGTGTCCAAGCCGATTGCCAAACGCTGATGCCCGGCGCGCGGGAAAACCGGATCGGCCCGCGGGTGCCCTCGACCGCCACGCGCGGCCATGACTCGGCGATGGCCGCCCGGTCCGTGCTGTGGGAACGCATCATGTCGGCGAGGACGGTCACGGTGTCCCAGCCCTCGAAGGCGACGAAGGAGGGCGCTTCGCCCAGCCGCTCGCGCAGCTCCTTCCTGACACGTTCGCCGAGCGGACCGAGGCGCTCGGGCAGGTAGCGCAGGAACGGGATCCCGGTGCCGTCCTCGCCCAGCACCTCGGCCCATTCGGCGAACTCCGGTTGCCCGGCCGGAGCGCCGATCAGGATCTCCGCGAGCCGCCGGTCGCCACGGACGGCTCTGACGATCGGCACCGCCGGCTCCGGATTGCCGACCAGCAGGAGCAGCGCCGTCGCGCCGTGGTCGACGAGCGCGTCGCACAGGGCCTCGGGGCTGAGCGCGTTCGTGTCGAGTTCGACGACGGTACCGCCGCGCGGAGCGAGGTGGTCCCGAAGGACACGGGTCCCCGACGCCCAGTAGACGCTCGGCTGGGTCGCCACGGCGATCCGACGTCGGCCCGCGCCGAGGAGAAAGTCCGCGTAGATCGCCCAGCCGTGGGACTGGGGCGGGGCCAGGCGCGCCACCCACTCCATCGGCTCCTCGGTGAGTGCGTCGAGCACCGCGGACGAGCAGAGGAACGGCACGCCGAGGGCGTCGGCCCGGGCGGCGGCTGCGCGGGCGACGACGCTGTGGTACTCGCCCGCCACGGCGGTCACGCCCAGGCAGGCCAGTTCGTCCACGGCCGCCGAGGCCCGCTCCGGATCGGCCGCGGTGTCCCGGACCACCAACTCCAGTGGTATGCCGTCGATCCCGCCGGCATCGTTGACGTCACGAACGGCCAGGTCGAGTCCTGCGAGCAGGTGTCGGCCCGCCTCCACCCAGCCGGGGCGCGTCAGCGGTACGAGAGCACCCAGGCGGACGGACGACCCGTCTGTGTGCTCCGCTCCGGACGGCGATGATGGCGTGCTCATCGGGTGACTTCTCCCCTGTGACGGTGCGGTCGCAGTCCGCCCGGCTCGTGCGCCGGCCGGGGCCGGCGGTTCGCGCTCATCACGTCTCGCCGCGGCGGGCATACCGGGTGATCATGCCGGTCATTGGATACACCACCATCGCCAATAGGCAACCGATTATTTGCTCGCCGAGCTGCCAGGCTTCATCGTCATCGGCGCCAACGCACGAGGGCCTGCACCTTAAAGGGCGTTAGGGCAGATAGCGCCACTGACATCCCGTCCGGTTCCAATGGAAGATCGCGTTCACGATGTCCCGGAGATCGCAGGAGCCGGCGTCGCCGGTCGCCGACCGGCCCAACCGGTTCTGCTTCCAGGCCATGATCACCGGTTCGATCAGTGTCCACCGTTCGTCGGAGAGGTCGCTGGGGTATGGCTTGCGCTCACTCACCCTGCCGCTCCCTCAGAGCGAACCGCGGCCTGGTCAGAGTCGCGTAGGAGCGGTCCCAGGTCCACTTCGTCTGGACCCGTTGACGAGCCCTTTCTCCTGCGGTGTGGACGAGTTCGGGGTTGCGGAAGAATCTGGTCACCCTGTCCGCCGCCGCTGCCGCCGGATCGCCGTCGACGACATAGCCGGTCTCACCATCGCGTACCGCGTCGGGGGCGCCGCCGATGCCACCCGCAAGGACGGGGAGTCCGGACGCGGCGGTCTCCAGGCAGACGATGCCCGGGCCCTCCACCCCCAGGCCGCGTCTGCGGTTTCGGCAGGGCATGGCGAAGGCGTCACCCGCGGCGTAGAAGGAGGGGAGTGTGTGGTGGGGGTGGATCACCGGCCCAGGCCGTAGGGCCCGCATCGGGCCGCCGTCCAGGCCGGGGCGAAAGACCGTGGTGTCCACGCCACGGGCCAAACGTGCGGTGCGAGTCCCGGAAGCCAGGGCCGCTTCGATCGGTCGACGGGTGCTCGCGCCCTTCGTGGCCAGGCCACCGCGGGAGCGTCCGAGGGCATGGTCGTCAGGCTCGCCGGGAGGGGCCCCCTTTGACGGGCCCCGGCGGCGTGCTGGTGCGCACGCACGGTCGTGGAGTCGACTGCGACGGCCCCGTTCAGGTCGCCTTCGGTGTCGGTGTGGGCGAGCAGGGCGGGCCCACTGGGCGTCAGTCAACGACGCACCCACATCAACGACCCGGTGATCAGAGAGGAGCGGCCCAGCCGGATCGCTGATCAGAGCGGACCCAGGGGTCGAATCGCAGCCGGGACTCAGAGTTGGAATTCGGCCGGGGACAGCCCCAGCGTCGCGCAGGCCTCGCGCAGGACCGTCGCCTCTGCCTGGGAGAAGTGACCGTCGGCACCGGCGATGACCATGCCGGTCTGGATAACGGCCCGGGCCTCGGTGGGCTTCTTGGCGGCCTTGGCGATCTCCTGCATGGCCTCGGTCTTACCGTGCTGGAAGTTCATCGTGAGCTGGTCGACATGCTTGTTGAAACGCTGCCGCAGCTGCTCCGGCGGGAAGTTCTGGAGGATATCGTTGCTGAGTATCATCGACTCGACCTGTTGCCGTTCGGCCGGACCCACCTGCTGCCGGCCGACCACGACGACCAGGCGGGTGTCGGCGTCGATGACGACCTGGTGGTTGGTGGAGTACCGGTAGTTTTTCGACCGCTCGGCGATGGTGTGGTCGCGGGTGGGGACCAGGGTGCCATCCACGATGAGCACGGTGTTCTTGGCGAACCGCTCGCGAGACCGGAGCGCCAGCAGGGGGCCGAGGTGGTTGATGACCCGGCCGGCCGTGGACTTCGAGATGCGGAACAGCGGGGCGAGCTGCCGCAACGTCAGATTGGTGCGCCAGTATGCCGTGACCAGCAGAACCCTGTCCTCCAGCGGCAGACTCCGCGGCCGGCCTCGGTGGACCACATCTGCCTCATCCCGACGCAGCATGGTCAGCAGCTTGCCGAAGCAGCGCGGGCTCAGTCCCGCGAACGGGGCTATCCAGGACAGCTCCGACGCCGTGATCACACTCGCCACTTCGTGATCATCACCCGGGCCGGCTCCATGCCGTGACAATCCCGCAGCTACGCTAACCAGGGCAGTCCACAGTGAGTAAGACCGAGGGAAACCGTGAACCGACCGTTGCTGTTCCTCAACGTGGACGGGCCACTCAACCCTTAGAGGCCGTTCTCTTTCCGAATGTGGTGTGCGGATTCCGCTGGTCAGGCATGAGATTGCGGCTGTGGCGGGAGTCTCGACTCGTTGCTGATCGAGTCGGTGGGGGTGGCGGATGCCGTCGATGCGGGCGGTGTTGGAAGCGCGGCGGAAGGCCGCTGCCGTGCGGGTGGAGGAACTCGAAGCCGAACTGGAGCGGGTGCGGGCAGGGCTGGCGGATGCCGAGGAGGTTCTCAGGCTTCGGACGATCGGCCTGGAGCAGTATCTGGAAGCGCTCGCCGAGGAGGAACAGCCGGCCGGGACAGACGCCGGTCCGTTGCGGAGGAGGCCGGTGGGCCCGCGCCGTGCGGTGCCGCATCGGCAGAACGCGGCCGGGGTCGAAGACCTGTCGGTGGACTACCAGGCGGTGATGGCAGCCGCGGCTGGGGCCGGAAGCGACGGGCTGGGTGCCCGGCGGGCGGCCGTGGTGCTCGGCTGGGACAGCGCCTCGGCCTCACGCGTCGAGGGTGCCAGAGCACGGTTGAAGAGGCTGGTGGAACGGGGCTGGCTGGTGGAAGCAAAGCCCGGGAGGTTCACCCTGCCGTCAGGACTGCAGGCCGACCGGATTGTGCGGCCAGGCGGCGGCTCATCAGGGCGGTCATCGACCAGCGGATGACGGCTTCGCTGGTGTCGGTGCGTCGTTCGTAGTCCCTCACCAGACGCCGGCTGCGCAGAAACCAGGCGAAGGACCGCTCGACGACCCAGCGGCGGGGCAGGGCCTGGAAGCCTCGGACGTCCTCGCTGCGGCGGACGATGTCGAGGACGAGGCCGAGGTGCTGGCTGGTCCAGTCGGTGAGGTGGCCGGTGTAGGCGCCGTCGGCCCAGACCCGGGCCAGCCGCCGGTAGCGCCCGGCCGCCGCCGGCAGAAGGGACCGGGCGCCGTCCCGGTCGGTCACGGACGCCGGTGTGACAGCCACGGCCAGGAGAAGTCCGAGCGTGTCGGTGAGCAGGTGCCGCTTGCGGCCGTTGATCTTCTTGCCCGCGTCGAACCCGCGTGAGGTGTGAGCGACGGTGGCGTCCGCCTTCACCGACTGCGAGTCCACGACTCCCGCGCTCGGCTCGGCGCTGCGGCCTTCACGGGAGCGGACGGCTTCCCGCAGCCGGTCGTGCAGCTCGGTGACCAGTCCCGCATCCCGCCAGCGGGCGAAGAAGGCGTAGACGCGCGGCCAGGGCGGGAAGTCCGCAGGCATCGCCCGCCACTTGATGCCGTTGTCGACGAGGTAGCGCACGGCATCGATCATCTGCCGGTGACAGTAGCCCTCCGGACGCCCGCCGCGGCCCGAAAGCCAGCCCGGAACCGGCAGAAGGTCCCTCACCACGGCCCACTCGGCATCGCTCATGTCCGAGCCGTACCGGGGCCGGCGCTGCGGCCGGTCGACAGCGTTCCCGAACCTGTGAGCGAGGCAGTCACACCCACGAGTGGACGAACTGGACCCGGCGACCACGACCACGCGACACTTCGACAACAGGGCCTCTTGCTCCTCGCTGGACTCGACATCCGCGAGCTACCAAGAGGCCCTTCCTTCATGCACCCGCCCCGGACAACTCACCCGAACCAGGACCCCGTTCGAACCTGCCCGACCACGCGAGCGGATAGAGAACAGGCAGTTACGCAGCCAAGCCGGAGAGACGTCCCGACGGCTAGATGAATGAGTCCGATGTTTTCAGTGGTCGTAGGCGATCAGTGATCGCTTGAGGGGGGCGCCGGTGGTCCAGTTGTCCCAGATACCGGCGGCGAAGGCGAGGAGTCGTTGTCCGGTGCGGGCAAAGACTCCGGCCGGGGTTCAGCCGCCGTGCTGTTCGAGGCTGAGCTGGCCTATGAGGGTGTCGATGACGGCTTCGATCCACTGCCGGAGCCGGGCGATCCGGATTGCGGAGAGGACTCGCGGGCACGTGCAGTCCCACGACGACCGACGACGGTGAAAGGGTGACAGCCATGGCCCGACGACAGGTGCCGACGGCGGAACCGGAAGTCCGGCGGCCCGCGGACCGTGAGGATGTCCGCACGCCGCCCCTCCGTCCCCACGACTACGCGCCGGCCGACTACGCCGATGCCGTGGTGCGCGGCGCCCGGGAGTCCGGTGTGTCCCCCGTCCTCGTGATGACCGTGCTGCACAACGAGGCGTACAAGCCCCACCACCCCTTGCTGGAGCGGTTGTGGCAGTGGTGGAAGCCCGGAGCGTCCTTCGGCGTGGCCAACATGCACCGGGCGACGTTCGAGCGGGTCCGGCGGTCGCACGGCCTGCCGGGACGGTGGCAGGACCTGCGCGACGACCCCGCCTTCGCCATCCGCGCGGCGGCACTGTACCTGCGGGACCTCGACCGGCTCCTGCCCCGGCGGCACGTACGGCGTTACACCCGCGACGAGCTCCTGGCCCTCGGCTACAACACCGGCGAACGCAACATGCGCGCCTTCGCCCGTGGCGTCCCCCCGGGGCCCATGGCACGCGCTTACCTTCGCCGTTTCCGCGCCAACCGGGAACGGGCCGCCGCGTCACTGCCCGACGGCGGCACGGTGCACCCGGTCTCGGCGCACGCCGACACAGAAGTGTGACCCCGTGAGGGGGCACCGTGCCGGTGGCCGGTGTGAGGGGCGGTTCAGGGGCGGGTGGCGCGGTCCAGTTCGATCAGGATCGAGTAGTACGTGCGGCCCGTCGCGCGGTCCATGCCGATCTCGCACATACGGTTGGCGGACAGGTGGGCGTCGAAGGCGCGCGAGGTGACCTCCGCGGCTTCCTTCGCCGTCGCCGACGCCGTCAGCTCCTTGTGCAGCATGCCCCGGTCGCCGGCGAAGGCGCAGCAGCCGGCGTCGTCCGGGACGACGACCTCGTCGGCGATCGCGTCCGCGACCGCGCGCAGCTGGTCCACGTCGCCGAGGTGCTGCATCGAGCAGGTCGGGTGCAGCACCGCCGAACCGGTCGTCCGGCGGACAGTGAGCCGTGGCAGGAGTTCCTCGGCGGCCCACACGACGGAGTCGACCACGTTCAGGCGCCCGTGCAGCTCACGGTTGGCGTCGGTGAGGTAGGGGACGACCTCGTGCTGGATGCCGAGCGTGCAGGAGGAGGCGTCGACGACCAGCGGGAGCCGTCCGCCGTTGGTCCAGGCCCAGGCGGCCTCGACGACCCGGTTGGCCATCAGCGTGTTGCCGTCCTCGTAGCCCTTGGAGTGCCAGTTGGTCGAGCAGCAGGTCCCGGCGACGCCGTCGGGGATCCACACCGGCCGGCCGGCGCGGGCCGACACGTCGACCACGGCCTGCTGGAGCGAGGGGGTGCCGCCGTCCTCGGGTCCGGCGAAGATGCGGTTGACGCAGGCCGGGTAGTAGACGGCGCTGGCTCCCGTGCGGGAGGTGGGCGGTGTGGTGCGGGCGGCGGCGCCCGGGATCCCGGGCAGCCACTCGGGCATCAGGTCGGGGCGTACGGCCTTGCGCGCGAGGCCGGTCGCGGCCTCCAGCAGCCGGTCGCTGATCTTCTCCGCCGCGCCGACCGCGAGGCGTGCCGTCGCCTCCACGGTCTTGAAGTGCTTGGCGGTGAGTGCGGCGATCCGCTCCTCGCGCGGTGAGTGCCGCCGGTGGCGGAAGTCCTTCATCATGGCACCGGTGTCGATGCCGACCGGGCAGGCGATCGCGCAGGTGGAGTCGCCCGCGCAGGTGTCGACCGCGTCGTAGCCGTAGGAGGCGAGGAGTTCTTCCTCCACGGGTGATCCGTCCGGCTGGCGCAGCATCTCCCGTCGCAGCACGATGCGTTGGCGCGGGGTGGTCGTCAGGTCATGGCTGGGGCAGGTGGGTTCGCAGAAGCCGCACTCGATGCAGGGGTCGGCGACGGGCTCGATGCCGGGGATCGTCTTCAGTCCGCGCAGGTGGGCCCTGGGGTCACGGTCCAGGACGACCCGGGGCGCCAGGACGCCCCCGGGGTCTATCAGTTGCTTGACGCGCCACATCAGCTCGGTGGCCCTGGGCCCCCATTCCATCTCCAGGAAGGGGGCGATGTTGCGTCCGGTGGCGTGCTCGGCCTTCAGCGACCCGTCGAAGCGTTCCACGGTCATCTGGCAGAAATCGTCCATGAACGCGGCGTAGCGGTCGACGTCGGAGGTCTTCGACGCGTCGAAGGCGAGCAGGAAGTGCAGGTTGCCGTGGGCGGCGTGACCGGCGACGGCGGCGTCGAAGCCGTGCTCCGCCTGGAGCCGGAGCAGGTCCTGGCAGGCTTCGGCCAGCCGGGACGGCGGCACCGCGAAGTCCTCCGTGATCAGGGTGGTGCCCGCCGGGCGGGACCCGCCGACGGCCGTGACGAAGGCCTTGCGGGCCTTCCAGTAACCGTTGATCACCTTGGGGTCGCGGGTGAACGCGTTGGTCACCGAGGCGACCGGCGCGACCAGGTCGAGGCGTTCGACGACCTGGGCCGCCGCCCGCTCGAAGGCCTCCTGGCCCCGCTCGTCGGGTGCACGGAACTCGACGAGCAGCGCCGCGGTCTCCCGCGGCAGATCGGCCCAGTCGGACGGCACACCCCGCACGCTCACGGAGGCGCGCAGCGTGTTGCCGTCCATCAGCTCGACGGCGATGGCCCCGGCCTCGTTGAACAGGGGGACGGCCGCCGCGGCGGCGGTCAGCGACGGGAAGAAGAGCAGGGCGCTGGAGGTCCTGCGGTCCAGCGGCAGGGTGTCGAAGACGACGTCGGAGATGAAGCCGAAGGTGCCCTCGGAGCCGACCATGAGCCCACGCAGGATCTGGACGGGCGTAGCGCCGTCGAGGAAGGCGTCCAACCGGTAGCCGTTGGTGTTCTTGATCTCGTACTTGGCGCGGATGCGGGCGGTCAGGTCGGCGTCGGCCTCGATCTCCGCCTTGATTGCCAGCAGTCCTTCGCACAGGTCGGGTTCCGTGCGGGCCAGCGTCTCGTCCGCGTGCGGGTCGGCCGTGTCGACGACCGTCCCGCTCGGCAGGACGAAGGTCAGTGAGGCGAGGGTGCGGTAGGAGTTGCGGGTGGTGCCGGCGGTCATGCCGGAGGCGTTGTTGGCGACGACGCCTCCGACCGTGCACGCGATGGCACTGGCCGGGTCCGGCCCCAGAATCCTGCCGTACCGGGCGAGGGTCGCGTTGGCCCGCATGACCGTGGTGCCGGGCCGGATCCGGGCCCGGTCGCCGTCGTCCAGGACCTCGACGCCGGTGAAGTGCCGGCGCACGTCGACGAGGATGTCCTCGCCCTGCGCCTGCCCGTTGAGACTGGTGCCGGCGGCGCGGAAGACGACCTGACGGTCGTGGTCACGGGCGTACGCCAGCACCGTCGAGACGTCGTCGGTGCTCTCCGGGAGAACGACGACCTGCGGGACGAACCGGTAAGGGCTGGCGTCGGAGGCGTACTTCACCAGGTCGGAGATCTTCCACAGGACCTTGCCTGGCCCCAGCAGCGCGGTCAGCCCGGTACGCAGCGCCTCGGGGGTGCCCGTGGCCCCGTGGTCGGGCACCCGGTCGGCGGCGGCGGCGCGGGCCGTGCCGGGTCGAAGGGCTTCCGGCTTGGGTTCCAGCAAGGGCATGACGTTCGACTCCCACACGATGTCGGTCGGTGCTGTTCAGCGTACGGCGGCGGATTCCCGCCGGTCCCGCCGGACCGGCGGGCACCGGGCGTCACCCGGCGGGCCGGGGCCTCACCCGGGCGGTTCCCGGTCGGGTATCCGGGCCACCACGTCGATCTCCACGAGGATGTCCATCAGGTCGGACCCGACCGTGGTGCGCGCCGGACAGGGTTCCTCGAAGAACTCACGGTAGGCGGCGTCGTACGCGGCGAAGTCCCTCCTGAGGTGCTGCAGGTGCGCCGTGACTTTCACGACGTCCCGCAGTGACAGGCCTTGGGTGGCGAGGACCGCGCCGAGGTTGCGCAGCACCTGCGCGGTCTGTGCGCCCACGCCCTCCGGTACGGCGCCGGTGGCGGGGTCCTGGGGGCCGAATCCGGCCGTGAACAGGAAACCGCCGGCCACCACGCCCTGGGAGTAGGCGCCCGCGGGACTGGGGGCGGCGGGTGTGGCCACGGCTCGCCTGCCGGTCGGCTCGCTCATCCGGTGAGGTCTCCGTCCCGCTCGTTGACGCCCGCGTAGTGGCGGAGCTTGTCCTCGTCGACGCTGACGCCCAGGCCCGGTCCCGACGGCACCCGCAGCCGGCCGTTCTCGAGGTGCAGGGGTTCGGTGATGTCGTCGGCGTGCAGGTAGTACATGCTGTCGATGGCTCGCGAGAGGACGGGTGTGCTCGACACGACGGCCAGGTGGGCGGCCGTGGCGATGCCCAGTTCGCCGCCGCTGTGCAGGTTCATGCCCAGGCCGAAGGTCTCGCAGTGCGCGGCGAGGGCCTTGGTGGCGGCGATGCCGCCCCACTTGTAGACGTCGCCGTGGATGACGTCGACCGCGTTCAGCCGCATGGCGGGGGCGAACTCCTCGAAGCGGACGACGCACATGTTGGTGCACAGCGGGATGCGTATCTTGGCCTTCACCTGTGCCATGCCCTCGATGCCGGCGCAGGGATCCTCCAGGTACTCGAGGTCCAGTTCCTCCAGGGCGATGCCGGCGCGGACGGAGTCGGGGACGGACCAGGCCGCGTTCGGGTCGACGCGCAGGTTCACGTCGGGCAGCGCCTCGCGGACGGCGCGCAGGATCGCGACGTCGCCCGCGCAGTCCTTGGTGCCCTTGAGCTTGACCGCCTCGAATCCGCCCTCGGCGACGACGCGTGCGGCGTGCTCCGCCATGGCCCGGGGCAGGTCGGCGGGTGCGGCGCCCGGCGCGTCGGCGCGGGTGATCAGCGCGGTGATCGGCACCTCGTCGCGCACCGCGCCGCCCAGCAGGTCGGTGAGGGACTGGCCGGTGGCCTTGCCCATCACGTCCCAGCAGGCGACGTCGAGGGCGGCGATCGCCGCGTAGCCGAGGTAGCCGTAGAAGAAGGGCACCATGTGCTGCTTGCGGTGGAAGCCCTCCAGCGCGAACGGGCTAGTCCCGATCAGGTCAGGGATCATCTGCCGGACGACGGCGGCGACGGGCGCGCCCCACATCGTCTCGCCCCAGCCCTCGACACCCGCATCGGTGCGCACGCGGACGACGGTGCGGGTCTCGCCGGTCTTGGTCTCGAAGGAACTCGTGAAGGGATTGACGAGTGGGAGGTTGACGACCCACACGTCGACGTCGGTGATCTTCATTGCTTCTCCTCGTATCAGGGGGGTCATCGGCTCGCCACGTCGAAGGCGCGGATCGCCCGGGCCAGTCCCAGCGCCCGTTCGTGCAGCAGCCGGTCGCCGCGGTCGGCGTCGGCGCCGGAGGCGTCGTCGGTGGAGCCGGCGACGCGCTGCCATTCGCCGTGCCGCTCGACGGTCAGGCCGGGGTGCGGCGGATTGTCGAACAGGGGGGGCGGTTCGACGGCGGCACGGGCGGGCACGGGGGTGCGCACCAGGGCGGGGTGAGCCGCCAGCATGAGGGACGTCTCGAACCACCCGGCGTGCCCCGGGGTGACGTCCGGCCGTTCGGCCTCGTCGTCCCCGGCCGTGACGGTCCAGTACGAGCAGGCCGCGACCGTGACCTGGGCACGCAGCGCGAACCGCTTCACGGCGAGCCGCATGATCTCGTCGTTGCCGCCGTGCCCGTTGACCACCATGATCCGGTGGTAGCCGCTGGTCACGAGCGAGTCGAGGATGTCGTCGAACACGGCGCCCAGGGTCGACGCGGAGAGCGAGACGGCCGCCGCGAACAGGTGGTGCGGGCTGTGTCCAAAGGGCAGCGCGGGCAGCCGCACGATGTCCTCACCGGGGGCCGCCGAGGGTGCGGAGGACACCGAGGCCTCCTGGTCGAGGATGTCCAGCGCCCGGTCCACGACCTTCTCGACCAGGAGGGTGTCGGTCCCCATGGGCAGGTGCCCGGCGTGCTGCTCCTGCGAGCCGACGGGCAGCAGGGCCAGGCCCTTCTCGCCGGCCCGTCGGACCTCCTGCCAGGTGAGTTCACTCAGTTTCGATTGGCTCACAGTGCTACCTCTCCGAAACACGGCCATGGCACAGTCGGCGCATGGTCCACGAACGTTCTCCGTTGCGGCTGGTCCCCGAGGCCGCGCAGCGACCCCCCACTCCCCAGGCGCCGCGGCGCCTCGGCGCCGTCGAACTGGTGCCCGGTCGGATCGGGGCGGCCGTGCTGTCCATGGCGGGGCAGGTACTCGACCGCACCGAGTCGCGCTACGACGCGGCCTGCGCGACGCCCGCGGACATCGACAGGGCGCTGGCCCAGGTGGCCGGTGTCTTCGCCGGCCACGAGGTGCAGGGGATCGGCGTGGCCGCCGCGGGGCTGGTGGACCCCCTCACGGGGTTGATCCTGGAGGTCAACGACGTGCCGGCGCTGCACGGCTACCCGGTGACGGAGCGCCTCGCCGCCCTCACCGGGGCCGGGGTCCGGGTGGAACACCGGGCGCGGCTGCAGGTGCTCGGCGACCGCTGGTTCGGCGCGGGCCGCGGGCGGCGCACGTTCGCCTCGGTGTCGACCGGCGAGGTGCTCGGGGTGGGTGTCCTCTACGACGGGGAGGTGCTGGCTCCGCCCGGAGGGCGCAGCGGCGCGCACATGACCGTGTCGGCCAGCGGCGAGCGTTGCACGTGCGGGAACCGGGGCTGCTGGAAGACCCTGGCCACAACCGGATGGCTGCGGGCCAGGGCGCGTGCCGCGGGGCTCGGGGAGGAGACGTCGCTGGGCGCGCTGGTGCGCCGGGATGACGCGCGCGCCGGACAGGTGGTGGAGGAGTACGCGCACAACCTGGCGCTGGGGCTGGTGAACGTGCAGCAGCTGTTCGCGCCGGGCCTGTTCATCCTGCACGGTGAGGCGCGTGAGGGCGGTGAGCGCTTCCGTACCGTGGTGGAGGAGCGGCTGCGGGACGCGGTCGCCTTCGCGGGTGCCGAGCTGCCCCGGGTGCTGGTCGGTGCCGCCGCGGTCGACGACGTGGCCCTTCTGGGCGGGGCGGGCCTGGTGCTGTCGCACCTCTAGCGGATGTCGTGCGGGGGGCGGGTGGCAGGTCATCGGCTCGCTTCGCCCCTCGGGGAGGACGCGCGGGCCGCGGCGCGGCGGCCCCGGCGCGGGTCGAGGACCGGTACGGCGTCGAGCAGCTGCCGGGTGTAGGGGTGCTGCGGAGTGCGCAGTACCGCCGCCGTCCCGCCCACCTCGACCAGACGTCCGCGGCTCATCACCGCGACCCGGTCGGCCACCTGCGCCACCACGGCGAGGTTGTGCGAGACGAAGACGTAGGTGAGGCCCAGCTGCCGCTGCAGGTCCGCCAGGAGGTCGAGGACGGTCGCCTGCACGGAGACGTCCAGCGCGCTGGTCGGCTCGTCCAGGACGAGCATCCGGGGGTGCAGTGCCAGGGCCCGTGCGATCGAGATGCGCTGGCGCTGGCCGCCGGAGAACTCGTGCGGGTAACGGTCCTGGATGCCGCCATCGAGGCCGACGGCTTCGAGCAGTTCTCCGACCCGCTGCCTGGTGCGGGCGCGGGCGCGCCGGCCACGTGCCTCGGGGTCGTGGGTGACCAGCGGTTCGGCGACGATGTCGGTGATGCGCATGCGCGGGTTCATGCTCGAGTAGGGGTCCTGGAGGACGACCTGCATCTGCCGCCGTGTGCCGCGCAGTTCGGCCGCGGTGAGAGCGGCGAGGTCCTGCCCGCCGAAGCGCACGCTCCCGGCGGTGGGTTCGAGGAGACCGAGGAGCAGCCGGGTGAGGGTGGTCTTGCCGCAGCCGGACTCACCGACCAGGGCCAGGGTCTCGCCCTCGTGCACGTCGAGTGACACGTCGTCGACGGCGACGTTGGTGCGCCTGCCGCCGAACTCCTTGCGCAGGCCTCGCAGTTCGAGGAGTGGTCGCCCGGCCGTGGATGGGGGCGCGGTGGTGTCGGCCGTGTCGGTGCTCATGCCGCCTCCAGTCGTGGGGTGGCCGCCAGAAGTCCGCGGGTGTACGGGTCGGCCGGACGGTCGAAGACGTCGAGGACGTCGCCCGTCTCGACGACCTTGCCCTGGTTCATGACCACGACGCGGTCGGCGGTCTCGGCGACGACCGCGAGATCGTGGGTGATCAGGACGACGGCCATGTCGTGCTTGTGCTGGAGGGTGACGAGGAGGTCGAGGATCTGACGCTGCACGGTGACGTCCAGCGCGGTGGTGGGCTCGTCGGCGATGAGGACGCGGGGGCGGGCCACCAGCGCCGTCGCGATCATCACGCGCTGGCGCAGTCCGCCGGAGAGTTCGTGCGGGTACTGGCGGTAGCGCAGGGCCGGGTCGGGGATGCCGACCTCGTCGAGTGCCGCCAGCGCGGCCTGCCTGGCCTCGGCGCGGGAGACGCCGGTGTGCAGCCGGAGGACCTCGGCCACCTGGGCGCCGACCCGCTGGAGCGGGTCCAGGCAGGTCATCGGGTCCTGGAAGACCATGGCGATGTCGCGGCCGCGGACCTTGCCGAGTTCCTTCTCGGAGAGTCTCAGCAGGTCCCGTCCGTCGAAGCGGATCTCGCCGCTCGGGTAGACGCACGGCGGGCTCGGGTTGAGGCGCAGGACGGACAGCGCGGTGGCGCTCTTGCCACTGCCGGACTCCCCCACGACGGCGAGTGTCTCGCCGGCGCGGACGTGCAGGGATACGTCCTGGACGGCGTGGACGACGGACGTCTCCAGCCGGAAGTCGACGCTGAGGCCGTCGATCTCCAGCAGCGGCTGTTCCTCCGCCGGACGCCGGGACGGGTCGGTCGTGGTGCTGTCGTTGGTCATCGGCGGTAGGCCTTCGGGTCCGCGACGTCCCGCAGGGCGTCGCCGGTGATGTTGATGGCGAGGGAGGTCAGCATCAGCGCGATGCCGGGGAAGACGGCGACCCACCAGGAGGTGCCGAGGTAGAGCTGGCCGTCGGCGAGCATGCCGCCCCAGGTGACCGTCTCCTTGGGGACGCCCAGGCCGAGGTAGCTGAGGGAGGCCTCGGCGACGATGGCGGCGGCGACGTGCAGGGTGCCGATGGTGGCCAGCGGCGCCATGACGTTGGGCAGCAGGTGACGCCGCATGATGGTGACGTCGGTGACGCCGATCGCGCGGGCCTCGGTGACGAAGTCGCGGGTGCGCAGCGACATCACCTCGGAGCGCACGACACGGGCGTAGGAGACCCAGCCGGTGAAGCCGAGGACCAGGATCACCATCCACAGTCCCGAGCCGAGGAAGCCGACGACGGCGAGCGCCAGCAGGAGCGAGGGGAAGGCGAGCTGGACGTCGGCGAGCCGCATGAGGGTGCGGTCGGCCCAGCCGCCGAAGTAGCCGGAGGCGAGGCCCACGGCCGTGCCCACGACGCCGGCGAGCAAGGCCGCTCCGGCACCGACGAGCAGGGAGACACGGGCGCCGTGGACGACGCGCGAGAGCATGTCGCGGCCGAGTTGGTCGGTGCCCAGGAGGTGGGCGCTGCTGCCGCCGTCCTGCCAGGCGGGGGGCCGCAGTCGCAGCAGGAGGTTCTGCGTGTTGGGGTCGTAGGGGGCGATCAGGGGGGCGAACAGGGCGGCGACGATCAGCAGGAGCAGTACGGCGAGGGCCACGACGGCCCGTTTGTCGCGCAGCAGTGCCCGCAGGGCGACGGCCCGGGAGCCGGACCGGCCGGACGGTGTCTTCGCCGTGGCCCGGTCGGGCGCGGCGGGGGTCATGACGGTCATCGTGACGTCCTCACCCTCGGGTCGAGGAAGCTGTAGGAGAGGTCGACGAGCAGGTTCACCACGACGAAGGTGGCGGCGAAGAACAGGACGGTGGCCTGGACGAGCGGGAAGTCTCGGTTGGAGATCGCCTCGACGGTCAGCTGGCCGACTCCGGGCCAGGAGAAGACACGTTCGGTGAGGATGGCTCCACCGAGCAGGTTGCCGACCTCCAGGCCGACGACGGTCACCACCGGCAGTGAGGCGTTGCGCACTCCGTGCCTGAGCACCACCTGCAGCGGCCCGAACCCCTTGGCGCGGGCGCTGCGGATGTGGTCGGAGGACAGGACGTCGATCAGCGAGGACCGCAGCAGGCGGGCCACGACGGCGACGGAGTACACGGCGAGGGTGACGGCGGGGAGGATCAGGTGGGCGAACGTGCCGTATCCGGAGGCGGGCAGGGCGCGCAGCCAGACGGCGAAGACCAGGATGAGCAGGATGCCCACCCAGAACGGCGGGGTGGACTGGCCGAGCAGGACGCCGGTCATCACGGTGTGGTCGGTCCCCCGGCCGCGGCGCATGGCGGCGAGGATGCCCGCCGGGACGGCGACGATGAGGGTCAACGCGAGGGCGGCGGCGGCCAGTTCGACGGTGGCCGGCAGCCGGTCGGCGAGTATCTCGCTCACCGGCTGCCCGTACACGAGGGAGTCACCGAAGTCGAGGTGCAGCAGCCCCCATAGGTAGTCGAGGTACTGGGCGAGCAGGGACTGGTCCAGGCCCAGGGAGTGGCGCAGCACCTGTTCCTGTTCGGCCGTGGCGTCGGGTGGCAGCAGGATCTTCACGGGGTCACCGGACAGGCGGACGAGGAAGAACGCGACGGTCGCCGTGCACAGCAGCACGAACAAGGCGGTGGCCAGGCGTTTGAGCACCGCCCGCAGCAGTCCTGCGCGGTCCGGGCGGCGCACGGCGCCGGCCGCCGGGGTGGGTGGTGTGTCGAGGGTGAGGGTGCTCACCGGGTCACCTCCGCGCTTTCCATGGCGAGGACGCCGGCGGCTCCCGGGGTCCAGCGGGGCCGGTCGTTCCGGGCGAAGATGTTGTCGGTCTGGTAGAGGAAGACGAAGGGTGCTTCCCTGCGCATGAGCCGTTGCAGGTCCGAGAAGGCCGCTTTCCGCCGCTCCGGGTCCTCGGAGAGTTCCTCGGCGTCGATGAGGCGGTCGGCCTCCGCCGAGTGCCAGCGGCTCTGCCGCCGGTCGCTGCGCACGTTGGACTGGACGATGGACGCGCCGTCCATCGTCCACACGGTGCTGGCCGCGAGGTAGACGGGGCCGAGCGCTCCCCGGTTGTCGGAGGTGAGCCGCGCGGAGTAGGTACCGGGGTCGAGCAGGTTGACGCGGGCGTCCACTCCGGCCCTGGCGAGCAGTCCGGACAGGGCCTCGGCGACGTTGGCGTCCACATTGGAGGCGGTGAGCGTGGTGGAGAAGCCGTGGGGGTGGCCGGCTTCGGCGAGGAGCCTGCGCGCGGTGTCCACCGAGCGGGTGAAGGGCTTGACGGTGGGGTCGAAGCCGAAGGAGCCGCGTGGGACGAGTGCGGGGGTCTCCGTGGCCTTGCCACCGAGCACGGCCTTGATGAGCAGCGGCACGTCGATCGCGTGATTGAGTGCCTGGCGCACCCGGCGGTCCTGGAGGGGGCCGCGTTCGAGGGTGTTCAGGGACAGGTAGGCGGTGCGGATGCCCGTGTGTCCGTCGATGGTGATGCCTTCGTAGCCGTCGAGTTGCTGGGCGGCATCCGGGGTGAGTCCGGCCACGAGGTCGACGCCGCCGCTCTGCAGCGCGGCCAGGGAGGACGAGGCGTTGGGGGCCGGGCTGAAGACGAGGCCGTCGACGGCCGGGCGGCCGTTCCAGTGGCCGGGGTGGGCGCGCATCCGCAGTTCGTGGTCGCGCTGCCAGCTCGTGAAGGTGAAGGGGCCGGTGCCGACGGGGTGGTCGGCGAAGGCCGCGTCGCCCACCTCGGCGAGGTGCCGGGGCGGCACCACGACGCCCCCGAACAGGGAGAGTTTGGCGGGCAGGATGGGGTCGTGCACGGTGGTGTGAAGGTCGACGGTGAGCCGGTCGACAACGGTGACGCCCTCGACGAAGCGCAGCTCGACGATCGGTGACTTGGTCGCGGGGTCGAGCAGGCGCTCGATGCTGAACGCCACGGCCCGCGCGTCGCACACCTCACCGTTGTGGAAGGTCACCCCGGGGCGGAGGACGAAGCGCCAGGTCCGGGTGTCGGTGGCCTTCCAGGAGAGGGCGAGCCTCGGGTGCAGCCGGTTGTCGGGGCCGCGGGTGGTGAGGGTGTCGAACATGTTGATCAGGACGTTCATCGAGACCATGTCGCCCTGCTTGTGCGGGTCCAGCGTCTTGGGGTCGCCCGGCTGGGAGACCCGCAGGACGTTGCCGGCCCGGTCCGCGGCGGCCGTCGTGCCGCACGCGCTCAGGAGCGCCGGGGCACTGAGGGCTCCGAGCAGCAGACCACCGGTCCGCAGGACGTGGCGTCGGGTGGGACGGCTGCGGTCCATCGTGCGCCCCTGAAGAATTCGTTCCATTGAACAACACCTCCGTTCCGTCAGATGGAATGCGGTTGGGTTAAGCTAAGCGACATGGTGAAAGCGGTCAACACCCGGTCGGTCGACCAGGAACTCGTGAAGGGCCCCGTCGACAAGGCGATGGAGGTGCTCGAAGCGCTCGTCCAGCCCGGCGGTCCCCACCGGTTGGGGGAGATCGCGCGCCGCACCGGTCTGACGAAGCCCACCGTCCACCGGCATCTGCGGACGATGGCCGAGTACGGCTTCGCGGAGCCCGCCGAGGGCGGCAGTTACCGTCCGGGCCCCCGACTGCTGGGACTGGCGGCGGCGGCCCTGAGCGACAGCCGGGTCCTGGAACTCACCAGGCCCGTCCTGGCCGATCTGCGCCTGCGCACCGGTCATGTGGCGTTCTACGCGGCACGGCACGCGACCGACGCCGTGTACCTGGAAGTGTCGGAGCCGGCCCGCGAGTACCGGATGAGCACCCGGCCCGGTCACCGGTCGCCCCTGCACGCCTGCGGTGTCGGACTCGCCATGCTCTCCGCGATGCCGGACGGGGAGAGCGCGGCGGTCGTGGACGCACGGGATCTGGAGGCGCGCACCCACAGCACCCTCACCGACCCGGCCGCGCTGCGGGCGGAGCTGACCCGGGCCGCCCTGCGCGGGTACGCGGTCGACGACGAGTACGACGAGCCGGACGTGCGGTCGGTGGCCGCCCCCGTGCTGGACGCCGAGGGCCGGCCCGTGGGCGCGATCGGCATCGCCGGACTGTCCTTCACCCTCGACCCCGGCAGCATGGAGGTGTTCGGGCCCATGGTGCGGGCCGCCGCACGCACGGTCTCCGCCGGGCTCGGCGCCCGCACCCCCGCACTCGGCGTCGTGGACCCGGCGCGGGGAGGTGAGTCGGCATGAGCACGCTGGCCGAACTGCTCACGGAGGGCCGGAAGGAGCGGATCTACTCCGGCGCCGCCTGGTCCGTCGGGGACGCGAACGGCCCGCTGGACCGGGGCTGGACCGGCACCCGCAGATGGGACGGGCCGCCCCTGGACGGCGACGACGTGTGGGACCTCGCCTCGGTGACCAAGCCGATCGCCGGACTCGCGGTCATGGCCCTCGTCGAGCGCGGCGTCCTCGGGCTGGACGACACCGTGGGCACGCACCTCCCGGACCACCGGGGCGGCGACAAGGCCGAACTGACCGTACGTCAACTCCTCACGCACACCTCGGGTATCCCTGGGCAGGTGCCGCTGTACCGGGACCACCCCACCCGTGCCGCGTTGCTGGAGGCGGTGCGTCTGCTGCCCCTGACCGCGCAGCCCGGCACCCGTGTCCAGTACTCCTCGCAGGGGTTCATCGTCCTCGGCCTCATCGCCGAGGCGGCTGCCGGCCAACCGCTGGACGAGCTCGTGGAACGGCTGGTGTGCGCCCCGCTCGGCATGCGTGACACCGTCTTCCGCCCGGACGCCGGCCGTCGGGCCCGGGCGGTGGCCACCGAGGACTGTCCCTGGCGCCGCCGCCTGGTCGTGGGCGAGGTCCACGACGAGAACGCGGTGGTGCTCGGCGGGGTCGGCGCTCACGCGGGGCTGTTCTCCACTCTCGCGGACATGGAGCGTCTCGGCGCCGCCCTCGCCGCCGGCGGCCGGAACCTGCTGCGCCCCGAGACGCTCACCCTGATGACGGCCCCGGACACGGACGGCCTGGCGCTGCGGCGCTCCCTGGCCTGGCAGGGACGCGACCCGGTCGACTCCCCCGCGGGAGAGGTGTTCGGCCCGGACTCGTACGGCCACACGGGCTTCACCGGCACCAGCCTGTGGGTCGATCCGGTCACGCGACGCTACGCCGTACTCCTCACCAACCGTGTACACCCGACCAGGACGGGTGAGGGCATCACCGCCCTGCGCAGGGCCTTTCATGACATCGCCGCCCGCACGCCCTTGGTCGCCGCCGAGGACCGTCACGGCACCTGACAGGCCGGCGGCCGTGACGGGACCGGCGACGAGGCGAGCACGCCCGCCCGCGTCACCGGACCGGGAACGTCACGCCGGCGAGTTCCCCGGAGACGGCCCGCAGGCGACTGCTGGACGTCCCGGTCGTGGGAGGCCGCGCTGGATTCCACCAGCTTCGGGTGGCCGCGGACTGCGAGACGACCGCCGGGGGCGCACTACTGGCCGCTGCGCCGGGCCGGTGGCGGCCCGCACGGTCGCCAGGGCTCCCCTCACGGCCTTCCGGGTGGGCAGCGGCGCGAGCCGGGTGACGGGCGCGCGGAAGACGGCGGGCGGGCTGCGGATGAGCCCGGTCTCGGAGACACCGACGCTCCGCGGCTTTCCTGCAGGTCGTCCCAGCCGGATGTGCTGCCGCGCGCATGGACGGCAGCACACCGGGCCCGCCGGTGGGCGTTCGCCTACAGCCTGAACACCTTCGCCGCACCCCATAGGGAGCCGGGGTTGGCGCGGTGCGGGTGACGGGCGAGCATCGCCTCGTAGAACTCCAGGGCGCTCGACGTGGCCGCCAGGGTGTCCTCGACGTCGGCGAGGTAGTCGATCGACTGCTGCACGATCACCGGGTCGTCGTCGCGGTCGGGGTGCTTGTGGGCGGCGACGACACGCTGGGCGCCGAGGTCCTGGATGGCCCGCAGAGCGGCGACCCACTCCACACGTGAGGCCGCGTCCGTCTCGGCGAGGTACATGTGGGTGTGGTTGTAGACGACGTCGCCACCGACCACGAGCCGGGCGTCGGGGACCCACAGGACGGTGCTCCCCTTCGTGTCGGTGTGACCCGCCTCGACCACCCTCAGCTCGTGCCCTTCCAGAAGGATGTGGTCGCCTTCCAGCTCGTCCGGAACGACCGGACGGGGGATCTGCCCGGGGAAGAGGCGGCCCCAGAACCCGTCGCGGTAGTCGTCCCCGGCCTGGACCCGCGCACCCGCGACGGTCCCGACCGTGGCCACGGCCCGCGCCCCGGGGAACGCGTCGAGCAGTTGCCCGATGCCGTAGAAGTGGTCGCCGTGGCCGTGCGTGACGTAGATGTGCGTCAGCGTGCGTCCGTGCCCCTTGATCCACTCGATCAGTTCGTTGTTCTGCTCGATCGTCGTGAAGGTATCGACGAGGACGGCATCCCGTTCGCCGAAGATCAATGTCGCCGTGTTCATCACCCAGCGCAGATCAGGCCCTTCTTCGACGCTCTGCGGAAGGTCTCGGACGACTCCCTCCCGGCGGACGAGCAGTGTGTCGTACCTCAGGTCTGTCATGGGCTTCTCCTAAGTCGGTGGAGGTGATCACCGATGCGCGCGCTACTCCGCGGGACAAGTTTCCGCCGTCCGCTCACTCGGCGCGCTTCGACGACTCATTTAGATTACAATCCACATCTAACAACGAGACGATCGCGAAGGTAAGAAGAGGGCATGCGTCCGGTGCGTATGGGCCGCGATCTGTTGGCTCGCACGTCAGGAGCATGATTGGCTCTCACGGGAGTGCAGCCGGGCGGTTCGGGTGCCCGAACGGCTCAGCGGCCTCTCACGGTCGAGCGCCGGAACCGTGCCCCGTGCGAGCGTGAACCACGCAACGAGTGCGGCGCATCGGCCGCCGTCCGCGAAAGGTCCGCACAGGGACCGGGCCGCACTCCGCCGGCCAACTCCCCCTGAGTGCCATGTCAGTCCATCAAGTGAGTGACCACGCGCGGGCTGCGACGAAGGAGTCCGCGCGACATCTGTTCCCGCCCCTGCGTCCGCGCCTCGCAGGCCGGGCCCGAGGTCCTCAGCACACCGTCCGTGCCGGTAAGGAAACCTTGTGAACAACCCCCGTACGCTGATCGTCGGAGCCGGAATCTCCGGTCTGGCCCTGGCCAAGTCTCTGCTGGACCGCGGACTTCCGGTGGAGGTGGTCGAGCGGCGCGCCGACGACGGACAGGCCCTCGGCGCCGGCCTCTACCTGCCGGCGAACGCCGTGCGCACCCTCCGCAGCTTCGGCGTGGAGGACGAAGTGGCCAAGCGCGCGGAGCCGGTGACCCGGCAGCGACTCCAGGACCATCGCGGGCGCCCGCTGGCCGAGTTCGAGGTGGGCAGCATCTGGGGTGAGGTCGGCCTCTGCCTGGCGATCACCCGGAGCGACCTCCACGAGGTGCTTCGCGGAGCAGTTGACAACGATGTCGTCCGGTACGGCACCGCGGTGACCTCCGTGGCCGACGACGGCACCGTGACCTTCACGGACGGCGCCACAGAAAAGTACGACCTGGTGGTGGGCGCGGACGGCGTCAACTCCGCCGTCCGGCGCTCCCTCTTCGGTGGTCCGGCTCCGCGCTTCCTCGGCCAGCTGTGCTGGCGGTTCATCGCCGACGACACCGGCATACCCGGAATCACCGACTGGACAGCACGCCTGGGCAGCAAGGGCCGGACCTTCCTGACGGTGCAACTCGGCGGCGGCCGCGTCTACTGCTACGCCGACATCAACAGCCCCGTCGCCGCGCCCCCGGCCGGCGACTGGCGCACACACTTCGCCGACTTCGGCGGACCGGTCCCCCGCTTGCTCGAGCAGGGCGAGGACGCGCACTTCGCCGCACTGCGGGAGAGTGAGAACACGGTGTGGACGCGTCCCGGTGCCGCTCTCGTCGGCGATGCCGCTCACACCTTCTCCCCGAGCATGGCCCAGGGCGGCGCGATGGCACTCGAGGACGCCCTGGTCCTCGCCGACACACTGGCCGACGCGCCTGACGTCCCCGCGGCCCTCGCCTCCTTCCAGGCCCGACGCGCCGGCCGGGTCGCCTGGGTGGTGGCGCAGAACCACCGCCGCGACAAGGCGCGCAACCTGCCCACGCCGCTGCGCAACTTCACCCTCCGCCGGGCAGGTGAGCGTCTCTTCAAGGCCAACCACGCTCCGCTGCACGCCCAGCCCTGACCTTCTCGCACTTACCTGACACCGTGTCGGCGACCGGGAACAGCCACCGCTCGGAGGACATGTCCGCCCCGGCCTGCCGACCGGCAGGCTCGATAGATTACTTATGACATCTATCACGTGGACACGCAGCGCCCGGGCCCACACAATGACAACGCGAGGGCCTCGCAGTGCCCCGACCGGAAATTGCTGCTGGACACGGGCGACACCACCAGCGTCATGCACCCGATCCGCGCACATCCGCTGCCGCGGACGTCCCCCGAGGCCCTGACCGCCGCCCGCGGACCCGGAGCACCCCGAGCCCTTGACACCGAGCATCTTGATCTCCCTCGAGTGGCCCGCCGCCATCTGGCGCGCTCCTCAAGGGACCGAGCAGTCCCCCTGGAGCAATCTGTGAGCAACGAGACAGCCGGTCACCTGACCCCGGGCCCTCACCAAGTGGACGTGGACGGCCTCACCCAGCGCTACCACGTCCACGGATCGGGCCCGGTCTGCCTGGCCGTGCCCGGCGGCCCGGGTGTCGACTGGGCATCCCTGCGGACACCGGAACTCGAGGAGTTCCTGACCATGGTGTACGTGGAACCGCTGGGCACCGGCGACTCGCAGCGCCTCCCCTCTCACCCGTACGGCTACACCCGTGAGCGTTACACCCGCAGCCTGACCGGGCTGCTCGACCGGCTGGCACTCCCCCGGGTCTTCCTGCTCGGCCACTCCCACGGTGCCTTCGTCGCGCAGCACCTCGCGCTGCACCACCCCGACCGGCTGCACGGTCTGGTTCTGTACGAGGGCGCTCCCGTGACGGGTCCCGAGCACATGGCGGAGGCCGCCGCCAGGGTGGACGCGTTCGTCCGGCGCAACCAAGGCCGGCCGGAGCTTCCCTCGGCGCTCGCCGCCCTGCAGGCCGTCGGATCAAGCACCGACGACGCCTCCATCACCGCGGCCCTGCGCGGTCTGCTGCCGGTCTACTTCGCTCGGTACTGGGACCGCGAGGACGAGTTCCGCGCGTTCCGCTCCACGGTCACCTGCACGTACGTCTCGACGGAGCACGAGGCGGGAGAACCCGACGTCATCGACGACAGGGACGCCCTGCCCGGACTCACCGTTCCCACTCTGGTCCTGGTCGGCCGCCACGACGTGATCTGCGGGCCGCGATGGGCCGAGGAACTCCACTCGCTGATACCCGGATCCCGGCTGGCGGTGCTGGAGGACAGCGGGCACCTCGGCCACGTCGAGGAACCCGAGGCGTTCGCGCGGGCCGTGCGCGGCTTCGTGGAGTCCACGCGGACGGAAGCCGAGCCCCGTACCGGGGGCGCCGTACCTGAGGAGCTGCGGGCACTCTCCGGCCCGGTGTTCATGCCCGGCACGGACGAGTACGCCGCCGAATGCGCCACGTTCAATCTCAACCTCTCCTTCCGGCCGGCTCTCGTCGTGGGGGCCGCCTGTGAGGACGACGTCCGGGCGGCGGTGCGGTTCGCCGCCGCCCGGGGCATGCCGATCGCGGTGAAGTCCTCGGGGCACCAGTTCGTGTCGCCGGCGGAGGACGCCGTGCTCGTCACGACGGAACGGATGAAGCGCCTGTCGGTGGACGGGGACCGGCGCACCGTCAGTGCCGAGGCCGGCCTGCGCTGGAGCGAAGTGCTGCCGCGCACGGCGGACGCCGGCCTCACTCCCGTCGCGGGTTCCGCCCCCGAGGTCGGGGTGGTCGGGTACACCCTCGGAGGAGGCCAGAGTCCGCTGCTCGGCCGGACCCACGGATACGCGGCCGATCATGTGCGCCGCATGAACGTGGTGACGGCGGACGGCGAACTGCGCACGGTGGCACCGGACACCGAGCCGGACCTGTTCTGGGCCCTGCTCGGAGGGAAGGGCAACTTCGGTGTCGTGACCGAGATCGAGTTCGACGTCTTCCCCGTGACCCGCTTCTACGGCGGCGGCATCTACTTCGCGGGCGAGGACCTGGCCGCCGTGCTGGACGCCTGGCGGTTGTGGGTGCCGACCGTGCCGGAGGAGATGACGACGTCCCTCGGTGTCCAGCGGCTTCCCGACCTGCCGGCGCTGCCCCCGCCCCTGCGAGGCGCGTTCGTCGTGCACGTGCGGATCGGCTACCTGGGGTCCGCAGACGACGGCGAGAGGCTCGTGGCCCCGCTCCGGGCGGCGGCGCCGGTCCTCCTCGACGCGGTCGGGGAAAAGCCCGTCACCGCCGTCGGGGAGATCCACATGGACCCCGTGGAGCCGATGCCGTACTTCGACCGGAGCCTGTCCCTGCGGGAGTTCCCCGAGAAGGCGGCGCAGACCCTGGTGGAACTCGTGGGGTCCGGCTCCGGCTGCCGGCTGGCGAACTTCGAGATTCGGGCGCTCGGTGGTGCGCTGGACCGGGAGCCGCGCGTCGCCAACGCGGTCTCGATGAGGGGCATTCCGTTCGTCACCTTCGGCCTCGCGGTCGGCGGTGCCGACCGTGCGGACGACCTGAGGAGGGATCTGGCGAAGGTCGTGGACGGCCTCGCGCCTTGGGCGGCGGACCGGGGCATGGTGAACTTCCTCTCGCCGGACGAGGCCGCGGACACCGACGGCGTACGGGCGGTGTACGGGCCGGAGCGCTACGACAGGCTCGCCGAGGTGAAGCGGCGCTACGACCCCGCCAATCTGTTCCGTCACAACCACAACGTCCTTCCAGCCTGAGCGCCCTGCCCCCGTGGTCGAAGACCGCATCGCCTGTTCTTGTACAGGAGCCCGCCGAGGCTCCCTTCTTCGGCGTGCTTGGCATGGACTCGGCCACGGGGAGGCACGTTGAGCGCGAGTAGGGGTGCGGTCCGCCGGGCGAGGTCCGGTGGACGCCGGACATTCCAGGGGAGACGCATGCGCCGACGGGGACACGAGACCCGCTCGGCTCACCCCCTGACGCGAATGGACGGTCAGTCCCCCGGGCCGGCCAGGAGGTGGGAGCAGGTGGAGCGGGCGACGAACGCGAAGCCGTCGTAGTCCCGGGCCGGAACGAGCGGCGCCGTGTGGAAGCGGTGGACGTTCGCGCCGAAACCGCGCTGCGCCTGCGGACTGTCGAGCCACGGTTCCGGCCCGGTCCTCAGGTCGGCGTAGTAGTCACCGCTCACGGCGTCCGCGAGCCGCGCCTCGATGCTGCGGATGCCGGTGCCGAGGCGGTGCCGCACGGGAGGACCTTGGAGGTCGTCGCCGCGCCAGGCCAGGAAGGACCCCTTGCCGAAGAGGAGGGCCAGGGCGTAGCAGGCGTCGCCGTACCGTTCGCGGAGCCGGCTGCCCAGGGCCGGATTCCCCTCCCCTTTGGTGCGACACCGGCACCCTCGCGGGCGATCTGACTGCCGTGAACTGCGAGGTCGAGGCCGGGCTCACCGGTGAGCCGGTGACCGCGGCGCTGATCGCCGCTTCGTTCCGTTCGCCACAGGCGGCCGAGGCGTCCGGAGCGAGGACCGGGCACGGTTCGTTCACTCGGTGACACCGAGACCATGACTGGGAGGCCCGGCACGAGCAAGCGGCCGCCCGAGGAGGATGCTCCCTCGGTACGCGACACTTCCGGAGTTCCGGCGGAGGTTCCGAGCCGGACGAACTGGGGCGCGGAGCACCCACCGCCACCCTGTCAGGGGCGTGAACGCTCAAGCCGCAGCGTGGCCGCCGGCGTTCGACACCGTGGACGAGGCTGCACGGCTATGCACCCGCTCGGCGGTCGCCGGGACTCCGAGGCGGCGGAGGGCGACGCTCGCCATGACGAACAGCGCGGCGAACACGGCCAGGAGCACCACCCAGACCATCAGCTGTCGGCTTCCCGCGGCCTGCCAGCTGGTCAACACGGCGGACGTGGTTCGGTGTGCGGGGCTTACGTCCGCTCGTAGGTGAGGCAGTCCACCTGCTCCTGCTCGAGGCCCACGGCGATGGCCGGGGCGTGGCACTCGAGTCCGCTGTTGTGGCGGCAGTCGGCCATCTTGCAGGCGCCGACCCTGCCCGTCGTCGAAGGTTCACCGCCCTCGAGGTCGGCGCCCATGAACGTGTCGCAGACAGGACTGTCGAGGTCCCCCACGGTGATCGCCGCGGCGTGGCACGCGTGGTCATGGTTGTACGCGCAGCCCTCGGCCGCGCATTCGCTGATGACGGGCAGTTGCATGACGGGTGCGGCTGTCATGGCGGATCGCCCCTCTCTTGAGGTCGTGCGGAGCGTCCGGAGCCGGTTCTTCTGAAGCCGTCGGCGCTTTGGACCGTGCTCAGCGGCTGCGGCACGGTATCCGTCCGTGCCCGCCGCTGGCGGAACGCTCCTCTCCTGTCTTCCACTGTCCGTGACGGCACCGGGCTGCGCATGTCCACAGGGGGCGGCGGCCGGGAACCCGCGGGCTACTTGCCGTGCAGGTGCGTGCTCAGGCGTGACAGCAGGGGCAGTGCCGCCTCGAGCGTCCTGCGTTCGTCGGCGTCGAGGACGGCGTTGATCGCGGCGCCGAGCCAGTCGGCGCGCCGCAGGCGTTCCTCGGTGAGACGGTCGCGTCCCGCCTGCGTGAGGTGGAGCAGGAGCTTGCGCCCGTCGCCCGGGTGCGCCTCGGCCCGTACGAAATCCTGAGCCAGCAGGTCTTTCACGGTCTTGGCCGCCGACTGGTGGGTGACTCCGCGCTGCTGCGCGATCTCGGCAGTCGTCAGCGGGCCGCCGCGGTCCAGGTAGCCCAGCACGGCGGACTCGCCGGGCGGCATCGTGTCGGCGGCGCGCACCGTGCGGACGAGCCCGCCGATGGTCAGCCGGAGTTCCTCGGCCAGTTGTCTGTCGTCCATGACCGTCACTTTACCTGTTTATATCAATTGAGTTGTACAGTCTAGTTTTAGATATTCGCACGCTCGGAAGGCCCCCTCGTGAAGCGCCCATGCCTGCGTCACGCTCGAGAAGGACGGCACCCGGCTGGTCGTCGACCCCGGCGCGTTCACCCCGGACGCGGCCGGAGCCGTCGCCCGGGCCCACGCCGTACTGATCACCCATGAACACTTCGACCACTTCGACGAACAGGTCGTCGCCGCCGCTCTTCAGGCGCGGCCCGACCTGCAGGTCTACGGCACCTCCGCCGTCGCGGCCGCCCTCGGCAGCCACGGCGGGCGCGTGCATGTCGTCGCCGCGGGTGACGCCTTCAGCGTGGGGTCGGTCACTGTCAGTGTCCACGGCCACCGGCATGCGCGGATCCACCCCGACATCCCGTGCCCCGACAATGTCGGGTACCTCCTCGGTGACGGTGCCGTCCACCATCCCGGCGACGCCTACTGCGTGCACGACGCCCCCGTGCGCACCCTCCTGCCGCCGACCAGCGGCCCCTGGACGAATCTCGGTGAGGCCGCCGACTACGTCCGCGCCGTCAAGCCCGAGCGTGTCGTGGAGATCCACGAACTCATGCTGAGCGACCTGGGCCGGCAGTCCACCGCGAATCTCCTCGGTGAGAAGGGGCTGACCGGCATTCCGATCGAGCGGCTCGAGCCCGGCACCTGCGTTCAGGTGTGAGACTCCCCGGCGCCTTCGGTCATTCGCGCAGTAGGGGGCCTGCCCGGTTGTCGTGGTGCGGCAGGAGGACGACCCGGCGCTGAAGGTCCCGACGCGGCCGGGAGGGCGTCGGGCGGGCCGCCCGGGCGGGCCGGCCCTGGGCCGACCGGCCGTTTCACCAATGCTGGAAGCAGGAGTACGACGACGACCACGCACCACGGCGCGTGACCGGCACCGCCTTCCGTGATCGTCACCGGCTTCCGGAGGGACCGGTCACCATGAGCTCACGTCACCTCCTCCGCCGCTCCGCCGCCCCGCCCGGCGGGCGCCGCTCAGGCGCGCTCCCCGACGGCCAGTACACGGATCCGATGGCCTGGCTCAAGGACGCCGGGTGAGGCCCTTTTCAGACGCGCCCGTCCGGTCCGCAGGGCTCCCGGCGGGCCCCGTTCAAGGGCGCTGCGGCCGACGTCGCCCACCCACGCCAAGCGGGGCGTGCGGGCGCCGCTCTCCTGCCCATATCCGCCCCTTCACGCGGCAACCTCATGTTAGATTGTGTACGCCATCTTAGAAGATAGACGGCAGGCGTAATCTTCGGGGTGCAGCAGACCGCTGCTCGACGTCACGGAGGTGTTGGATGAGCCGCGTCTCGCAAGCGGAAGCGCGCGCCAACCGGGAGCGAGTGGTGGCCGCGGCCGCCCGGCTGTTCCGTGAAGACGGTGTGGCCAAGGTCGGCATCGCGGATGTGATGAAGTCGATCGGACTCACCCAGGGCGGCTTCTACAAGCAGTTCGCCTCCAAGGCCGCGCTTGTCGACGAAGCTACCGCCAAGGCGTTCACCGACAACTTGCAGGACCTGCTGGCCTTGGACCAAGAGGCCGGGGAGCACCAGGCGGCCTGGCAGTCGCTGCTCGAGTCCTACTTCTCCGTCGAGCATCGCGACAACCCTGGTTCCGGTTGCCCCGCGGCCGGGTTCGTCGGCGATGTCGCGCGTGAGCCCGAGCACAGGGAGACGTACGCCAAGGGCGTCCAGGAACTCGCGGAGTGGATCGCGCCCGGAGAGGCCGGCCTGGCCACCTACGCCACGCTCGTCGGCGGCATTCTCCTTGCCCGGGCCACCGCGGGCACTCCCCTGTCGGAACAGATCCTGCGGGCTTCACACGCCGCAGCGGCGAGGGCCGCCGACAGCACTGAGTCGTCGAACGGCTGAGATGTCACGCCTGCCTGGCCTCTTCAACCGCTCGACAACGCACAAGTAGGCCGTCGGCGACGATGCGACTCAGGCCGACCACGCCTCTTCGGCGATGAGCCGCTCGGGATGCGCACCCCACGGAACGTCGTAGCCGGGCTGTGCGTGCCGAACCAGATGCAAGTTCGCACGACAGCCCGGCTCGGACGGCGTCACGGGACAGCGGCCGTGGCACATCAGCTACCCGGCTGCACACCGGGTCGGCGCCGGTCTGGTTACGGCGTCACTCGGAGGTGCCGGACGCTGCCGCGACGGCGGCGCGCACCTCTTGGGCGAACCCCTTCACGGTGTAGCCCGACGGCAGGCTGTCGATCATGACGAGGTCCGAGATCGCGTTGTGCACGCGCAGCGGCAGGATCGCCTGGTACTCAGGCGAGCGGTACCAGGCCTCCGCTGCGGCACGGTCGGGGAACTCCATCAGCACGACCAAGCCAGGCCACGAACCCTCGATCACGTCGGGTGCGCCGTTGGCCAGCCACTTCCCGCCGAACGGCTGGACGGTGGCCTCGACCTGTTCCAGGTAGGACAGTCCCGCCTCGTTCGGGACGTCGCCGGGGATGCGGAGGTGGTTGATCAGGTAGATGCTCATGGGAGGTTCCTTCGGGAGGGCTACGGGGACTGGGCGCGTGGCGCAGTTAGATTACGCATGCCATCTAACTGCGCGATGGCGAGTCTTGCAACTCCACAGTCGCTCACACCCCACCGGGAGGACATCTGGTGACCGGCGAAGCTGGTGGGGTCGTCACCTGTCGCGGCGGCGCAGAGCCCCGGCGTCGCCGACCTGCCCCTCGGAGTCACCTACGTCATTTAGATTGCCAGTGACATCTATCACGTGGACGCCGCGCGGTGGCGGCAGACATGATGAGCCCGCCCCATCACGTCCACCGCGTCACCTGCCTCACGAGGTTCGAATGCCCCTGCCAGAACGCGAGTCCGGCCGACTCGACCGTCCCTCCGTCGCCTCTGCTGTGGCTGGCGGTCCCCCGACCGCGCCCCGTCTGCGTCTCCTTCCGACCACCGGGTCAGCAGGAGACGTACTCCCGTGACCTGGTTCCATACGGACGAGCCAGAAGTGTTTCGCTCCGAGGCGGGGGAATTCCTCGCCACACATCCCGACCTGCACACCATGCTGCTGTCCGGACTCGGCACGATCGAGCAGTCGCGGACCGCGGGTGAAGCCCCGCCCACGCTGCTGGGCTGGTGGCGGGAGCCGGGCGAGACGGCGACGACAGCCGCGTTCGTGTGGATGCCACCGCACATGCTGACCGCGAGCCACCTCACCCAGGCAGCCGCAACGCACCTGGCCGGGCTCCTGTCCACTCGATCCGAGCCGTTCACGCACCTCATGGCCG
Source organism: Streptomyces sp. SS1-1 (assembly GCF_008973465.1). Classification (NCBI taxonomy): domain Bacteria; kingdom Bacillati; phylum Actinomycetota; class Actinomycetes; order Kitasatosporales; family Streptomycetaceae; genus Streptomyces; species Streptomyces sp. SS1-1. The sequence goes on from NZ_WBXN01000001.1 coordinate 149,644, forward strand.
ACGACTCGTCGGCTCGAGCCTTCTCCGAAGCGTGGCGGGTGACCACCGGCTCCTCGCTGAAGAGCGGACCGCGACTGCGCCTGCATCGTCTTGGCCGTCTCGAGTGGCCTCACGTCATCCCGCCCGGGGAGGCACGGACGGTGACCGGCGGCGACCGAGCGCTTCTCCACGACTGGTGCACCCGCTTCGTCGCGGAGGCCGGCTCGCTCGGCGTGGATCTCGACGCGTTCATCGACGACCGGCTCAGCCGGGGTGGTTGGCGGTTGTGGACGGTCGGGGGCGAACCGGTGGCCATGGCGGCCATGACGCCGGTGGTGGCCGGCACGGCTCGCCTCACCCCCGTCTACACCCTGCCCGAACACCGCGGCCGGGGCTACGGAGCCGCTGTCACCGCCGCCGTCTCCCAGGCAGCACGCGACGCCGGAGCGGACCACGTACTGCTCTTCACCGACCTCGCCAACCCGACGAGCAACAGTATGTATCGGCGCATCGGATACCGGCCCGTCTGCGACTTCCGAATCGTGGTGGCCTGACACACGAGATCGATGAATCGGGACACCGCCGTCAGCTGCCCAGCGGTTGCGCGCATGATCGCGGACATCTCGGGGAGCGGGCGCCGACCTCAGGCGCGCTCTTCGCCTCACCCTCGCCTTTCTCCTGCGTCCGGCATACCGCCGGCGTCACAGCACTTCGACACTGGAGTTCACATGGATCCCAAGTCTCTCGCTTCCCGCGCGGATGCCGCCGCGCACGCTTTCGGGTCGGCCATGGAGAGGCTGGTGAGCCTCGTGCCCGGCGCCACCGGGCGCAGCGGCTCCCAGGGCACTCTCCTCGCCCTCACCCGCTCGCAGATACCCGCTCTCAACGTCGTGATGAGCACGGTGAAGAAGCCCGACGTGGAGGAGATCGCGGACTTGGCCACCGTGGCGGCCGCGGAGGCGGACCGCGGCGGCTTTCCCTGGAGCATCCGTTTGCGCGGCGGCCCGGACGAGGCGATGACGCGCAAGGCGCGTGAGTTCGGACGTACTGCCACGTCCGAACAGCCCTTCATGGTGCTGCCGTTGAAGGACGCGTCCGCGCTCCCGCAGGATGCCGGTCAGGTGCGGGTGCGTGTCCTGGGCGGTGACGAGTACAACGACTTCGCCGAGGTGCTGGCCGCTGGGTTCGGCGCGCCTGCGGTGATCATCTCCAGTCTGTACACGCCGGCCGTCCTGGACGCGCAGGGGATCACCGCCTACGTGGCCGAGGCTGACGGGGTCACCGTAGCCGCGGGGCTGGGGGTCGTGGCGGGAGGCCACCTCGGTGTCATCAACGTCGCCACCACGCCACAGCACCGGAGGAGGGGCTACGCCCGGGTCATGGTCGACAGGATTTTGCAGGACGGCAGGGCGCGTGGCGCGCACACGGCCTACCTCCATGCGACCGACGAGGCAGTCGGTCTCTTCGAGAGCCTCGGCTTCCACACCGCGGAAACCTGGACCTCGTTGATCGGGACCTGATCGCCGCCTCTTCGGTGTCGTAAGACGCGTTCCTGGGCCTTGGCGGGGAACCACGACGACGCCCTGGAGGAGTCGGGGCTGGCGATGACCTCGTCCACCGAGGCGATCACCGGGCCGCCAGTCGGAGGGTCAGCAGCTGGTCGTCGCTGCTGAAGTACTGGTCCCTGAGGCGCGCGAGGTCGCCGGGCCGCTGCCCGTCCCAGTCCCCGAAGTGCGGGCCCACGGAGGCGTGCACGCCCCGGATGCCGGTGTCACGGAGCGCCTCGACGGCGGCGTCGGAGTGCGCGCGGGAACGGGAGTTGTGGGAGAAGTCGAGCATGGTGGTGATGCCGCTGTCGATCGCGGTGAGGGCGGCGAGCTTGGTGCCGGTGTACATGTCCTCGGGCCGGTAGACGGTGGCGTAGCCGGCCAGCGTGGACATCACGTAGCCGCCGAGGTCGTCGACGTCCGGCATGATCCGCCGCAACTGGGCCTCCCAGGCGTGCCGGTGGGTGTCGACGAACCCGGGGCTGAGGATGCTGCCGGTGACGTCGACGACGACGGCGTCCCGGCGCTGAGGTCCGTCCCGACGGCGGTGACGGTGTCGCCCTCGACGAGGAGATCTCCGTGGTCGATGACGCCGAGGTCAGGGTCCATGGTGACGAGGATCGCGCCCCGGAACAGCACCCGGCGTTCCGCGGCGGGGCGACGCCGGAGCTGTTCGAGGACGGCGGCGCTGGTGGTGTCGTTGACATGCCTGGCGGATCCTTGTCAGGTGGGCTGCGGCGTGGTCACTGCTCGGCACTCAGCCTCGATCGCCCCGGCCACGACAACCAGACCGCCGTCATCCCAGGTGCCGGGCACCCTGGGTGAGGTCGGTGCGGCTCGGTCCTTCGAGCGGGCCCGCGGCGGACCCGGCCTGCCGACCGTCCCGGTGGTGCACCGGCGCGGTCAGCGCGGGTCCCTTCGTCCCGGGGCCTGGTCCCGCGCGGCCCCCAGATCGGCCGAGATGTCGGCAGCCGCCTTGGTGACGCACTCCCCCAGCCGCTCCGTGCGGTCCCCGTCGAACATCGCCTTCGTCCCGCACACCGAGACCGAGCCGACGACCTGCCCGGTCGCGCCGTACACGGCGGCCGCGATACTTCCCGTCTCCGCCTGCCGTTCCCCGTAGCTCGCCGCGTAGCCGAGCCCGCGGATCCTGGTGATCTCCTCGTGGAGCGTGGCCGCCGAGGTGATCGTGGCGTCGGTGACGCCGTCCAGCCGGTGGTGGGCGATGTAGGCGTCCACCTCGGAGTCGGGCAGCGCGGCCAGGATGGCCTTCGACGACGACCCTGCGTGCAGTGGATGGCTGGTGCCCAGCGCCACGGAGATGCGGATCTCCTGGTGGGACAGGACCTGGTCCACGTAGGTCCGGGACCAGCCCTGCCGTACCGAGAGCGTTGCCGTGTGGCCGGTGCGCTCGGACAGCGTCACCAGGTGGCGGTGCGCGACGGCGGGCAGGTCCAGCTCACGCATGGCGGCGAGCCCGACGTTCAGGGCGCCGGAGCCGAGCCGGTAGACCTTGGTCTCCTCGTCGAACCGCAAGAACTGCCCTGCGACCAGTTCCCGCAGGATGCGGTGTGCCACGGCCTTCGGCAGACCCGTCTCGCGTGCGATCACCGAGACACCCTGGCTCTGGGGTGATCGGCTGATGGCGTCGATCACGGCCAGGACACGGGCGATGCCGGAGCGGGTACGCCCCTGCTGCTCGTCGCTGTCGTCGATGGTCATGAGAACCTCGGGTTGCTCGGACGGCTGCCCTTGCGGGTGCCGCATGGACTGGGTCACGCCATAAGGTCTAGGCGCCCGCCGGCCCGGCCGCTGCCGATCACGTCGGTTGTGACCTCGATGTTGCCGTGCACCGCGTTGGCGCGCGGGCAGACGGCATCCGCGAGGGACGCCAACCGGTCCAGCCGCGCCGGCGGACGGCCAGGAGCGCTCACCTTCAGCCGGACGGCAAGAGCCTACCCCCCGCCGGAGGTTGTACCAGGGTTGACCGACGCGGTGACGGTGACCGGACCGGACGCGATCCGCTCCCCGCGCGCGGCCGCACCGAGGGCCCCGCGGAAACGCGCGGCGAAGCCGGCCGCGGACAACTCCTCTCGAACGGTTCCGGCAGCCTGCTCATTGCGCCCCTCCGGCCGCGTCCGGCCCTGCGAGCGGACCGGTCCGCGAGCGGTCCGTGCCACCGCGTCCGCCGGCGGCGTCGGCCGTCGCCGTGTACACGGGCGTGAACGGGCACGTGCTCGGCGACCGCGGCCGCGAACACCTCGGGCTGCTCTTCGGCGACGAAGTCGGTTCCGCCGGGGATCGTGACCAGCGGCGCGTGGGGGAACGCCGCGGTGACGACGTCGTTCATCCGGTCGAGGACGTCCTCGGTGCCGTGCAGGAGGAGAGTGGGGATGCCGGCCAGCGCCGCGGGGTCCACCTGATACCGGAACACCGCCGGGTAGGCCACCCCGTAGTTGGGGCCGACGCTCAGGTACTCGGCGACCTGCCGGCTCGCGGAGTCGGCCGAGATCGTCGGGTACAGGCCGCGGATACGGTCCCAGATCACCTTCAGGTGGCCGCCGTCCGCGTCCGTGGTGTAACTCGGGGCGTAGGTCTCGGCCTTCTCGGCCCGTTCCTCGTCCGTGTACAGCGGGATCCCCTGGAAGATCAGGCCGCTGACCCGCTCCCGGCCGGAAAGGGCCGCCTCCGCCGCGATCAGGGCGCCGGTGTGCTGGCCGAGCAGATGCACGGTGCCCAGGCCCAGCGCGTCGACGGCCTGCCAGACGGACGCGGCGTACTCGGACATGCTCCACTGCCCGGGCGTGGCGTCGGACATCCCGAACCCGGGGGTGTCCAGGGCTACGACCTGGATCCCGTGCCCGGCGAGCAGTTCCATCACGGGCTCGTACGTCGCGGACGACAGTGGCGACTGGTGCAGGACGACCAGCGCGGGGGCTCCGCTGCGGCCTGCCTCGCGGTAGTGGACCTGACCGTGCGGAAGGTCGAGGTAGCCGCGTCGCGAAGTGCCCTTCATGTGCGTGGTCATCGGGCCACCGCCGGCGGGGCCGTGATCTCGACGACGTGTTTGATGCCCATGCGGTAGTCCTCCAGGCGGTACGGCGGTCAGGACGGGTGTGCGGCTCGATCGGACGAGCCGGATCTCGACTTCGGCGGACGCCGTCGCGGGCAGGCCGGGGGTGACGTCGTCGCGGTCGCGGTCGCCGGTGAAACCGGTGACGGGTCGGACGGGTGCGGACGGTGACCACGACGGTGGCGTCGTGGTCACTCATCTCCAGGTGAAGCCGGACCACACGACGAGCGACGGCGCGGGACGCGCCTGCCCGGTGTTCCCATGGTCATGAGGGCCCGCCCCTCCTTACCGCTCGTCGCGTGCCCATGGCTACTTGGCGGCCTTCGCTGCGGTGATCACAGCGGTGGAGTCGAAGTCGTTCGCTTCCTTGAGCAGGCTGCCGTCCCACACCTCGGAGAGCTTGATGTCCCTGGTGATCTGGCCCGACGCCTTGGTGTAGGCCGCCGTCTTGTTCCAGACCTCCTCGCTCATCGCGCCCCAGTCCTTGAAGCTCTCCGGCTCACCGGTGGCGGGAATCGCCGTCGCGACCCACGCGTAGAGGTTCTTGCTGTCGTCGGCGATACGGTCCTCGGGCTTCTTGCCGGCCAGCAGCTGCGGGAACACCTTGTAACCGTCACGCATGGCGGCCTCGGGGCTCACCGAGGAGAACAGCAGGGCCTTGTAGGAGGCGCGCAGGTAGCGGGCCAGCACGTCCTTGTTGTCCTTGAGGGTCTTCTCGGTCACCGCGAAGGTCAGGGAACGGATGCCCTCGAAGGCATCGGAGTTGTCCAGGTAGCGGAACTCCTTGCCGGTGTTCTCGATCGTCGTGTACGCCTGGGTGTACAGCGCCAGCACGTCGACCTTGCCGTCCTCCAGCGCGGAGAGGGCCTGGGCACCGACGCCGACCGGCAGCAGCTCGACATCCTTGGCCGGGTCGAGGCCGGCGTCCTGGGCGTACGCCCGGGCGTAGATGGCCGAGCCCGAGGCGAGGCTGATGACCCCGACCTTCTTGCCCTTGAGGTCCGCCGGGTTCTTGATCTCGCTGCCCGGCTGAACGGCCATGCGCCAGGGCCAGTTCTGCACGAGGCCGCCGATGGCCACGACGGGGACGCCCTTCTCCCGTGCGGCGAGGATGGCGCCCGCGTCGGCGGGGGCGATGTCGGCGCTGCCCGAGGCGACGGCCTGGACCGCGGCGACCGAACCGTCGGTGCTGATCATGTTGACCTTGAGCTTCTCCTCGGAGAAGTACCCCTCGGCCTCGGCCACGGCATAGGTGGCGACCTCTTCCTTGGGGCCGATGATGGCCGAGGCGACGGCGAGGTCGAGCGTTGCCTGACCCGCGGCCTTGTCCTTGGACGACGAGGTGGTGGCGGAGCCGCCGCAGGCGGAGAGCGCCGCGAGCGCGGCAAGGGTGACGGCGCTGACGCCGAATCTCAGGGAGCGCTTCATGTTCGGTACCTCGATTGCTCTGGTGGGAAAGGGTTTTGTCGACTGCTCGGGATGTAAGTCCCGGCCTCGGTCAGGTCGTTGCGGACGCGCTGCCCCGGCGAGGGGACTGCCGCGGAGCGCGAAAGCGTGGGCGTACCGGACGCCCTCCAAGGTTTTTCGCCGGGCGGGTCCTCGCCGTACGGGATGCCGGGCGAGGTGGAGGGTGCGGGCGCCGTCCGGGGACAACGCCCTAGAAGCAGAGGTCACGGGGTGTGCGAACCCACCGGCAGCGCCCGCGCTGGGCAGCCGCCGTCCCGGTGGGCGAGCCGTGGGTCTCTCTACGGGGTGGGGCGGTCCGTGTCGCGGGTGCGAGCGGTTCCGCCGCCCGGCAGGGCCACCTCGCCACCGCGGTTCACGACCGCGTCGCGGGCGATCTTCCATGGCGCGGGGCGGAGCGTGTCGAGCGCATGCGCTGCGCCAGGATGCAGGCGGCCGCCGGGCGTTCGTCGAGGGTCATCCGGTCCTCGACGTCGATCATCTTGCCTCTCCTGTCCGGGGGTGGAACGGCCGTTGCGCTTCCGCCCCGGGGCAGGGGCGGCAGGGGAACGGCACGGCGCGGCGGGGGAAAGAAGTGCGGTGGGAGCCGGTCCGGGCCTGATCGGGCGGCGGGCCGTGCGCTGCCGGTGGATCGGGTCCGGGCGCGGGGTTCAGCTGGTCCTGGCGAGTAGGTCGAGGCCGGTCACGGCGTCGGTGAGGAAGGTGTCGCCGTGCCGTCCCTCGTGGGGAGTGCTTCCGGCGTGACGCGCGGGTGTCGGTGTCGTCGGCGGCATGTGCGTGAGGTTCGGCGGACAGGCGCCGGGCGCCCGGCGGGCCTCGTTCGCGACGACGGGATTCCCGGCGCCGGCCACGGCAGTCGTCCCGTCCGGATGTTCGGTGTCCCCGCAGAGGGTGTCGCGGGGATTCGGTCGCCGTCCACCGGGCCGAGTGTGCGCAGCTGGTGTGTGCCCGGCCCTCGGCTCACTCAGGTGGTGGGCCGTGCCGGCCTGGACCGTGTGGAGCCTGGCGAGGCCGGTGGCGCTGTGGGCGACGCCAGGTGGACCCGGGCGCCGCTCCTGGTGAGGAACGGATATGTGTCCCGGCCGTCCGGACGGTGACGCCCGGGTCCCTGGCGGCCGTTCGCGTCGGGGCTCCGCCGGCCTGGCGGCCCGTGTGGGGGAGTTGCGCGAAGGTCCGGGCACCGGGACGCGGGGACGGCACCGGCCGGGCCCGCATGCGCCGGGATGGAGGAGTCGCCGAAGCCGCCGGGCCCGGTCTTCCGTCGCGCACGGGTCGAGTGGCCCCGGTCCCCTCGGTGGTGATCAGCCCTCCCCCTCCGCGGGCCCCTTCTCCGTGGTGGGCGGGGTGGCGGCCGGCCGGTCGGATTCCCTGGCCGAAACACGTGGTACATCCGGGCGTGGACGCCGGGTGACCCAGGAGCACCGGGCCAGGACGGACAGGCGACAGCGGCAGTGCCACATCAGGAATTGCCATCTGACCCTCCCCATTTATCCGTTACTGCCCATATCATTGTTCGACTGGGCCGTACGGCGTTCACTGTGGCGGGACACTAGGGGGCACATGTGACACCGTCAATCATTACTCATCAGTAACTTCCAAGGGCAATAATCCGCCACCCGCACACACCCCGACCGAGTAGCCACGTCACCCGGTAGCCCCCACTCCTCAGGGCCCCCAAGGAGCTCCCCCGCCGCCGCGCACCGCCCGGTTCCACACAAGAAGCACCACCGGCCACACAGTTGACCCGGGCCTCATGCCCCCGGAGTGACGACACCGGCGACGTCGACGCCTGTCCCTGCCTGTACGTCGGCAAAGGCGAACGCGACGCCACCGCGCCCACTCCGGCCGAAGAGAAGACCTCCGACCGCAGACCGCCCGACAGCGAGCCCGAACTCCGCACCGATCCGGCAGTTCGAGCACGGCCGGGTGCTGCATGCGACGGCCCAGGACCCGTTCCAGTTGCGGGTGGATCGGATCTGAACGAACAGGCCCCGCCCCGGGTTCGGCCGGCGAGTCGCTTCCGTGGCGAGGCCGTCGACACCCGACACCCGACACCCGACAGAAGGGATGCACGGCATGGCATCGAACGTGGACAACACACCGATCGTCCCGACGACGTTCGCCGAACTCCGTACCGAGACGTACGAGGACCACGACGAACCGTGGCAGTGGAACTGGCAGCCCGGCACCGAGCGGACGGTCATCTCGACGGACGCCGCCACGGGCGCGAGCACCTACCTGCTGCGGTTCCCCCCGGGGTACGACCGCGGTATGCGCCACCGGCCCGATGGCGTCGCCGAGCAGTTCGAGTGGCACAACGTCCACGAGGAAGTCTTCTGCGTAGAAGGCCGGCTCACCTTCGGCGAGTGGTTCGAACTGCCCTCGCCCGGCTACCTCAACCACCCACCTCGCTGGCTGCACCCCGCCAACCAGTACAGCGACGAGGGCTGCGTGCTGCTCATCAAGAACTCGTCGCCGTTCGACTTCTGCTATACCGACGTGCCGCAGGACTGGAACGGGGTCGAGCACCTCGTGGACCGCGATCCTGACCAGCCCGCGGCCCCCGGTGACCTCCCCGCGGTCACGGCCCTCGCGGTGAACGACCTGCCCCGCCGCCCGGTGCGGACCCGCGCAGGCAAGGACACCGGGCTCACGGCAGCCGCCGTGTACCACAACCCCGTCAGCGGCTGGACGACGTGGACGGCCGAGGTCCCCGCCGGCTGGACCGGAGCGGCGTTCGACGGTGGGACGGACGCGGAAAGCGCCTTCGTCCTCGACGGTGAGATCGACCTCGACGGCCGTCGCATCGGCAAATGGGGATACGGCTCGGCGGAGCACGGACTGCTCACGTCACCCTCAGCGGCCTCACCCACCGGGGCGACAGTCCTCTGCTGGACACGCTCGCTCGGCAGCGTGGTGACCGGCCTCACGGAGGACCCGGTGGACCGCCTGACGAACGGCCAAGGCGGCCACACTCCGGCCGCCGACACTCCGAGGTAACCTCCGCGGCCGGGACGCGGCCCGGACCTCCGGATCCCTCCGGTCTTCATCAGAGAGCGCACCACCAACGGGCTCCCCCCCCCCCCCCCCCCCCCCACGCCCCCCCCACGCCCGAACCCGCGTGTCCGAAGCCACGGCACCCGGCCCGGCCCGGCTCGGACAGCCGTCGGACGGTGTCGGTTCCCGGGGGCCGTGTGCGTCCGCCAGGCGGCAACTCCCGCTCTGCGGTGTCACGTTGCCGTGGGCCAGGACCAACCTCAGCCGACGACGGCACCGTTCCACCGGGCTCGTCGGCACTCGTCCGCGCTCCCTGCTGTGAAAGGGCCCCGGAGAAGAGGGCAGTGGCGTCCGCCCGCGCGGAGCCCGGGAACGCCTGAGCGCCCGGTGTCCGTGGTCGGACACCGGGCGCTCGGCCGGGCGTGTCCTCCGCACCGGACACGCCCGGGGTGGCCAGGCAGGCACCGCCCGCCGCACCGGGACACGCCGGCCACCTCTTCCCGGGGCCTCGCCGCCCCGGGAGCTGCAGGGCGGGCACGGGGCTGCAGGCGTCCCGACCCGCACCGGCGGCGCCGCCGAACTGACCGACACCTGCGACGCCCTCCGCCGGTCCCGGGCCGAGCCCGGCAGGTGCAGGGCTTCCCGATGCGGGCCCGGACCCGGCCCGTGCGTCCAGGGCCCGTAGCTGCGGGCACCTCTCGGACGTACGGGCCGGACCGGGTGGACCAGGTGGCCGCCGGCCACACCACGGGCCGCCACCCGGCCGCACCGACACCCGTCAGCGCCCCGACGGCACCGCCGCCAGGATGCGGCGTGCTCCGCGTATCACGGCCTCGTCGATCATGCGGCCGGAGTCGTCCCGGGTCACGCCCGAGCCGGCCTCCTCGAAGCGCCTGACCAGGGCGCGGGCCCCCTCCACCTCCTCCGGACTCGGGGTGAACACCTCGTTCACCACGGGAATCTGTGCCGGGTGGATGCACGAACGGCCTCCGAATCCGAGACGCTTGAGTGCCCGGGTCGACTCCCTCAGTGCGTCGAGGTCGCGGAAGTCGGTGCTGACCGGGGCCAGCGGGGCGGCCAGCCCGGCCGCCGCGCACGCCAGAACCAACTGGGTGCGCGGCCACAGCAGTTCGCGCTCGTCCGGCCCGGGCTCGATGCCCGCGTCGGCGCACAGATCCGCCTCCCCCAACTGCATGCGCGTGACCCGCGGGCCGCGGGCGATGAGCGGCGCCGACAGCAGCGCCGACGCGCTCTCCAGCAGGGGGCACAGGCTGATCCAGGGGGCCGCCTCCAGCTCACCGGCGACGGCCACGAGGTCACCCACCCGCTCGGTCTTGGCCACGATCAGCCCGGTGACGGCCGGTGAGGCCACGGCGCGCGCGTCGTCGCGGCCCAGGGCCCCCGGGTTGACGCGGACCCAGATCTCCGGGCCGCCCGGCCGCTCGTCCGCCGGCGGCAGCCCTTCCAGCCACGCGGCGCAGATGCCGCGGGCCGTCTCCTTGGCGTCGGGCGCGACGGCGTCCTCCAGGTCCACGATCAGGCTGTCGGCTCCCCTGTCGAGGGCCTTGGCCAGCATGTCCGGGCGGTCGGCCGGCACGTAGAGGGCGGATCTCACGGGTCTCCTCCTTCGCGGGTGCCGGTGTCTCAGTTGCCGGTCGGGCGGTGCAGGTAGGTGCCGACCGGCTCGCCCGTCACCTTGCCGTCGGCGAAGACGCGGTTGCCCCGCAGGAAGGTGTCGGTGACGCGGGCGCTCAGCTCGAAGCCCTCGAACGGCGTGTACTCCTGGGTGGACTCGGAGTCGGCGGCGCGCACCGTCCAGGTCTCGCTCGGGTCGACGAGCGCGATGTCCGCGTCGAAGCCCTCCGCGATGCGGCCCTTGGTGGGCAGGCCGTAGCGGCGCGAGGGGTTGTAGGAGGTGAGGGCGGCGATGCGGCCCAGCGGCAGACCGCGGCGGGTGCCCTCGGTGACCATGCCGGCGAGCAGGTACTCGGCGCCGCCGAAGCCCGACTTGGCGAGGAAGATGTCGTCCTTCGGGTCGCCGAACTTGGCCTCCTCGCGGCAGCAGGCGTGGTCCGAGACGACCCAGTCGATGGTGCCGTCGAGCACGTACTCCCACAGCGCCTCGACGTCCTCGCGCGGGCGCAGCGGAGGGTTGACCTTGCCGCCGAGGCCGTGTGCGGTGTCGATGTCGGCGAGGAGGTGGCCGACCGTGACCTCGCGGCGGAAGTCGATGTGCGGGAACGCCTTGCTCATCCGGACGGCGGCGTCGACGGCCTTGCGAGACGTCAGGTGCAGCAGGTTGATGGTGGGCAGGCCGGTCTCGTGGGCCAGGTAGGAGGCGATGGAGACGGCCAGGCCCTCGGAGTGCTGCGGGCGGGAGGCACTGTAGGCGGCGAGGCCCGTCAGGTCGCCGGCCTCCTCGACCAGCTTGGTGTAGGCGGTCATGATCTCGGCGGTCTCGCAGTGCAGCGAGAGGGAGATCTGGTCGGCGATGTCCGGGTACTGCTCGCGGGCGGCCTGGATGCCGCGCATGACGAACTCGAAGTGGGCGTAGTCGTAGCGCTCGCCCTCCGGGGTCATCAGGAAGGAGCTCTGGTCGGCGGAGCGGCCGTGCAGGCCGTGGCTGCCGTAGAACATGAACACCTTGAAGGAGGTGACGCCGTGCTCGCCGATGAGGGCGGGGATCTCGGAGATGTGCTCCTTGGACATGGGCGCCAGGTGGTAGGCGTAGTCCACGTGGGCGCGGTTCTCGGTCAGGCCGAGGACGTCCGGGAAGAAGTCGGCGTACGAGCCGCCCTTGTTGAGGTAGTAGCGGCCGGTGCGCATGTAGCTGAGGGCGGTGGTGACGCCGCCCTGGGCGCAGGCCTTGCTCTCGCTGACGGCGTCCTCGTCGAGCGGGTTGTAGATGCCCCAGTGCTGGTGGGCGTCGACGACGCCGGGGAAGGCGAGCTTGCCGCCGCCGTCGACGACCTGGGCGGCGCGGGCGGGGTCGATGCCGGGCTCGACGGCGATTATCTTTCCGTCGCGGACGGCGATGTCGGCGTTCTTCGGGTCGTCCTGCTCGTCGGTCACGACGCGGACGTTGGTCAGGACGAGGTCGAAGTCAGTCACGGGGGCCTCCAGCCAGGTTGGTCAGCTCGGCGAGGGGGGCGAGCAGATCGTGGATACGGTCGAGTTCGCCGAGGCGTCTGCCTCGGTCCATCACCAGGTCGATGTCGGGTTCCGACAGTCGGTCCCGGGCGTTGTCGCGGAACTTCAGCTCCAGCTCGTCGTCGGAGAGCGGGCGGAGCGAGCCGCCGCGGTTGCTGAGCACCTCTTCGCGCCAGACACGTCCGTCGGTGTCGTGGGCGGTGAGGACGGCGGGGAACTGCGCGGGGAAGATCGCGGTGGCCGTGTCGTCCTCCACCACCTCCACCTTCGCCATCAGCTCCCGGCGGACCGGGTCGCGGGCGAGGTCGTCGGTGAAGTCGTCCAGGCCGAGGCCCAGTCCACCGCCTCCGCCGAGGAGTCCCGCGGCGACCATGTACGGGCCGGAGAACTGCGCCTGGTAGCCGGTCTCGGGGGCGCGCTTGCCCTCGATGGGCTGACCGATGGTGCGGATCACCGGACCGGGCACGCCGAGGACGAGGCGTTCGACGCGGGCCGGGTCCAGGCCCCTGTCCCGCAGCGCCATGGCGGCGTCGGCGGCGGTGTGGGTGAAGTGGTTGGCCGGGTACGGCTTGAAGAAGATGCCGGGGACGGCCCACTCGGTGCCCAGGCCCTCGGTGATGGCGGTGGGGTCGTAGACGCCGTGGAGCCACGCCTCGAAGAACCCGAAGCGCCCTTCGAGGACGGTGGGCGGGCCGGTGAAGCCCCGCCGGACGAGCTGGGCGGCGGTGACGGCGGACTGGGCGGCCAGGCCGCAGTGCAGCCGCTTGACGGTGCCGCCGGTGCGGTTGGCCTCGATGATGCCGGCGGCCATGGAGGCGGCGATGCCGAGCACGCTCTGAAGTCCGTCCTCGTCGAGGCCCAGGAGCAGTCCGGCGGCGACGGCGCCGCCGAGGGCTCCGCAGATGGAGGTGGCGTGCTGGCCGTGCTCGAAGAAGGTCGAGTTGCCGGCCTCGCGGTCGTAGCCCGCCATGCCGAGCCGGACGCAGACCTCCAGGCCGACGGCGATGGCGTGGACCGTGCGGCGGCCGTCGGCGCCGGACGACTCCGCCGCGGCGAGGGCGGCGGGCACGACCGAGGCGCTGGGGTGCAGTACGGACGGCAGATGGGTGTCGTCGTAGTCCAGGGAGTGCGCGAGGACACCGTTGGCGAGGGCGGCGAGCGGTGCGGGCAGCGGGGTGGCGCCGCCGATGACCGTGGCCTGGGGCTGGCCGCCCTGTTCGCGGACGTGCTCGACGATGGCGGTGGAGGTGGGCAGCCGGTGGGCGGCCACGCACAGTCCGAGGACGTCGACGACCCGCTTGCGGACGCTGTCGACGACGTCGGCCGGCAGGGTCTCGTAGGAGGTCTGGGTGGCGAACTCGGCGAGCCGGCGGGCGAGAGTGTGCTCAGCCACGGTCCTCGTCCTCCTGCGCGGTGCCGACCACGGCGAGCGGGCGCACCGGGGATCCGGTGGCGCCGAACAGCGGCAGCGGGGAGAGCACGAAGGTGAACTCGTGGACCTGCTGTGCGGCGATCTCCTCCAGGTCGAGGGTCTCGATGATGTAGATGCCGGCTTCGACGAGCAGGACGCGGTGGGCGGGGAGGCTGGCGTGTCCGGCGCCGGGGGCGAGGTGTTCGAAGGCGATGGTGTCGGCGCCGGCGGCGTGCACCCCGCGGGCGGCGAGCCACTGCGCGCCGGCCTCCCCGATGCCGGGGACGCCGGAGTCGTGGCCGATGTAAGTGTCACGGTCGGGCGCGTCGAACTGGCGGCCCCAGCCGCTGCGGATGAGGACGACGTCGCCGCTGCCGACGGGGGTGCCCTGGCGCTGTTCGGTGGCCTCCAGGTCGGCGACGGTGATCTCGTAGCCGGGCTCGCAGCCCTCGGCGCCGAGCGCCGCGGGCACGTCGAGGAGGACACCGCGGCGGACCATGGGGGCGATGGTGTGCGCGCCGTGGTCGGGGTAGACACCGCCCTGGTTGGCCTCCTGCGCGTCGGCGCCGCCGAACAGCTTGCCGTTGTGGGAGACGTGGGCGAAGGCGTCGATGTGGGTGCCGACGTGGGTGCCCATGACGAGCATGTCGTTGGCCGCGGAGCCGCCGTCGGCGCGGGTGCGGTCGCCGTGGCGGCGCGGCAGGGTGTGCCAGTAGGCGGGGTGGTTCGGCGACTGCGGCATCCCGATGTAGAGCCTGCGGCCGAGGTCGAGCACGCGCACACCCCGGGTGACCGCCGCGAGCAGCGGGTCCGGTGTTCTGGTCTGCGTGGGGGTGATGGAAGCGGTGCCAGTCATGTGCGGGCCGTCCTTCTTTCTGAATAGGAGCGCTCGTGCCGGTCCTGAGGGGTCAGGAGACGGCCTTGCGCTGACGGAGTTCGGCGACCTTGCCGGGGTCGATACCGAGTTCGCCGACGAGGACGTCGTCGGTGTCGGCTCCCAGGGCGCGCCCGGTGAAGCGGATCCGGCCGGGGGTGTCGGACATGCGCCACATGACGTTGTGCATGAGCAGCGGGCCGAAGTCCTCGTCCTCGACGGTGGTGAGCATGTCGGTGGCGCGGATGTGGGGATCGTTGACGAGGTCGTGTGCGTCGTACACCGGTGCCACGGCGGCGCCGGCCTCGGTGAACTCGTTGATGACCTTCTCTCGGGTGCGTTCGGCGATCCAGCCGCCGACGAGGTCGTCGAGGAGGTCGGCGTGTGCGGCACGGCCGTGTCCGGTGGCGAACCAGTCCTCTTCGATGATCTCGGGGTGTCCCACCAGTTCCAGGACGCGTTCGGCGATGCGCTGGGCGCTGGTGGAGACGGCGACCCAGTGGCCGTCACTGGTGCGGTAGGTGTTGCGGGGTGCGTTGTTAGTGGAGCGGTTGCCGTGCCGCTGCTTGACGATGCCGAGCTGGTCGTAGACGGTCGGCGAGGGTCCCACGGCGGTCATGATCGGTTCGATGAGGCTCATGTCGACGACCTGGCCGCGGTGTTCGGGGTCGCGGTCGCGGTGGTACAGGGCCATGGTGGTGGCCGAGGAGGCGGCGATACCGCAGATGGTGTCGGCGAGGCCGAACGCCGGGAGGGTCGGCGGGCCGTCGGGTTCACCGGTGAGGTGGGCGAAGCCGCTCATGGCCTCGGCGAGGGTGCCGAAGCCGGCCCGGGCGGCATAGGGGCCCTGCTGGCCGAAGCCGGTGATACGCACGATCACCAGTCCCGGGTTGAGCTCGTGCAGGACGTCGGGACCGAGGCCCCAGCGCTCCAGGGTGCCGGGGCGGAAGTTCTCGACCAGGACGTCGGCGGTGGCCACGAGCCGGCGGAAGATCTCGGCGCCGTCGGCGTCGGACAGGCTCAGGCCGATGGTGCGCTTGTTGCGGGAGAGTTCCTTCCACCACAGCGGGATGCCGTTCTTGGACTCGCCGTGGCCGCGCATCCCGTCCCCGGCGACGGGATGCTCGATCTTGATGACCTCGGCGCCGTAGTCGCCGAGCAGTTGGGCGCACAGCGGTCCGGCGAGGATGGTGGAGGCGTCGATGACCCGGATCCCCTCCAGGGGACCCGCGGCGGGGCCGGGAGCCTGCTCGGTGCGTGCCTTCATGGGGTGTCCTTTCGTTCCTCGGCGGTGTCCCGTACGGCACCGAGGTCGGCGGAGATGTCGGAGGCCGCCCGGGCGACGTGCTCCCCGAGGCGGGAGCTGCTGGTCTCGCCGAACATGCCCTTGGTCCCGCAGATGGAGACCGAGCCCACGACCTGGCCTATCGGCCCGTACACGCAGGCCGCCACGCTGGCCGCCTCGACCTGCCGTTCGCCGACGCTGACCGCGTAGCCGACCGCCCTGATGGCCTTGATCTCGTCGCGCAGGGTGGTCGCCGAGGTGATGGTGGCGTCGGTGACGCCGTCGAGGCGGTGGTGGGCGATGTAGTCCTCCACCTCGATGTCGGGCAGGGCGGCGAGGATCGCCTTCGAGGACGAGCCGGCGTGCAGCGGGTGGCTGGTGCCGAGCGCGACCGACATGCGGATCTCCTGGCGGGAGAGGACCTGGTCGACGTAGACGCGCGACCAGCCCTGCCGCAGGGAGAGGGTGGTGGTCTGGCCGGTCCGCTCGGCGAGGGCCACCAGGTGCCGGTGGGCGATGGAGGGCACGTCCAGTTCGCGCATCGCGGCGAGTCCGATGTTCAACGCGCCGGGGCCCATCCGGTAGGCCTTGGTGGTCTCCTCGAAGGAGAGGAAGTTCTCCGCGACGAGTTCCCGCAGGATGCGGTGGGCGACCGCCTTGGGCAGTCCCGTTTCGCGTGCGATCACCGAGACGCCCTGGCCGTGCGGGGCACGGGCGATGGCGTCGATCACGGCGAGCGCCCGGGAGATCCCCGAACGGCTGCGGGTCGTGGAGTCGGCGGCGTCGTCGATGATCATCGAAACCTCGATCGGTCGGTCGGCCCGCGGGTGCGGGCCGACGTGAATGGGTCGCTCACGCGAAGGGCCTATGGCGTCAACTGGTGCCGTTGGCCTCGGTGATGACCGCGATGTTGCCCCGGACCGCGTTGGAGTAGGGGCAGACCGTGTGCGTGATGGCCACCAGTTCCTCCAGGACCTCCTGGGGGCACTCCGGGGCGCTGACCACCAGGCGGGCCGCGATGCCGTAGGTCCCGCCCGGCCTGGTGCCGAGGGTGACGGAGGCGGTGACGGTGACCGGTCCCGCGGTGACCCTCTTGCGGCGCTCGGCGACGCCGAGGGCGCTGGCGAAGCAGGCGGCGTAGCCGGCGGCGAACAGCTCCTCGGGGTCGGTGCCGGTGTCGCCGTCGGTGCGCTCGGCGGGACGCGTCAGCTTCACGTCGAGGGCGCCGGTGGTGGAGCGGGCGCGGCCGGCACGGCCGCCCGTCACCTCGACGGTGGCGGTGTAGACGGGCGTGAACTTCGGTTTGGGCGCGGCGGCGTGGGCGAGGACGTGGGCGGCGACGGAGTCGGCGAACACCTCCGGCTGCTCCTCGGCGACGAAGTCCGTGCCACCCGGGATGCGGACCAGGGGCGCGTGCGGGAACGCGGCCGTGACGACGTCGTTCATCCGGTCCAGGACGTCCTCGCTGCCGTGGAGCAGCAGGGTGGGGACGCCGGCGATGGCGGCGATGTCGGGCTTGTGCTGGAAGACGGCGCGGTAGGCGACGCCGTAGTCCGGGCCGACGCTCAGGTACTCGGCGACCTGGCGGCTCGCGGACTCCGCGGAGATGGTCGGGTACAGCCATCGGACGCGGTCCCAGATGACCTTGAGGTGGCTGCCGTCGGCGGCGGGGGTGTAGCCGGGGGCGTAGCCCGCGGCCTTCTCGGCGCGCTCCTCGTCGCTGTAGACCGGGATGCCCTGGAAGATCAGGCCGAGGACTCGGTCGCGCTTCTGGCGGGCGGCCTCGGCGGAGACGATCGCGCCGGTGTGCTGGCCGAGGAGGTGGACCTTCTGCAGGCCGAGGGCGTCGACTATCTCCCACAGGGCGCCGGCGTAGTCCGGGATGGACCACTGCTCGGGGGTCGGGTCGGACATTCCGAAGCCGGGGGTGTCGATGGCGACGACGTTGAGGCCGTGGGATGCGAGGGCGGCCATCGCGGGCTCGTAGGTGGCCGACGACAGGGGCGACTGGTGGACGATGACCAGGGCGGGGGCGTCGGCGTCGCCGGCGCGGCGGTAGTGGACCTGGCCCCAGGGCAGCTCCAGGTACGCGCGGTGCGAGGAGCCCTTCATGTGGGTGGCGTGGGTGGTCACTTGTTCACCGCCATCGCGGCCATGATCTCCACCACGTGCTTGATGCCCATGCGGTAGTCCTCCAGTCGGATGTGCTCGTTGGGGCCGTCGATGCCGGCGTCGGCGCGGGAGACGCCCACGCCCACGATCGGCAGGCCCTTGAGAGCGCCCTGGTTGCCGATCCACTGCGTGTACGGCTCGATGAGGGGTTCGGCGTCGTACGCGGTGCGGGCGGTCTCGGCGACGAGGGCGACGAACGGGTCGTTGTGGTCGGTGTGGTGGGGGCTGCTGGTGGCCATGACCTCGACGGCGATGTCGTCGAAGCCCTTCTTGGCGAGGTGGGCGCGGACCGTCTCCAGCACGCGCTCCGGGCTCTGGCCGGGGACCAGGCGGATCTCGACCTTGGCGGAGGCGGTGGCGGGGATGCCCAGGGTGACGTCGTCGCGGACGTCGCCGCCCTCGATGCCGGCGATGGTGATGGTGGGCACCGTGCGGATGGCGACGGCGGCCTCGGTGTCGGACAGTCCGCCGATGAAGGAGTCCACGCCGGCGCGGTTCTTCAGGAACTCGCCGTCGAACGGCATCTTCTCCAGCAGGGCGCGCTCGGCTGCGGTGGGGACGCGGGCGTCGTCGGCGAAGCCTTCGACGGCGGGGGTGCCGTCGGGGTTGACCAGGGAGGCCAGCGCCTGGGTCAGCCGGGTGGTGGCGGACGGCAGCAGGACCGTGTTCTGGCTGGTCAGTTCGCGGGTGAGGGTGGTGGAGGTGAGGCGGATGTACAGGATGCCCTTCTCGCCCAACTTGAGCAGCGGGCGGCCCTCACCGTCGGCCCAGGAGTTCTCCCACAGGGCGGCGTCGGCGGCGAGCCGGTCGGCGTGCGCCTCGATGAAGCTGCCCAGGCCGGGGCTGTGCAGCCACTGCTTCCCCTCCATGATGTACCGGCTGGTGACCGGGGGCTCCTGGCCGGACAGGCGCCAGGCGGCCGCGGCGTGCAGGCGGGACATCAGCGCGCCCTTGTCGTCGGCGACGCCGCGGGCGTAGAGGTTGCCGTCGTGGATCTCGGCGGCGTAGGGCGGGCTGATCCAGGCGTCGTCGTCGCCGGTGGGCTCGACCTCGACGTCGTAGTGGTTGAAGTGCAGCAGGCGCTTGTCGCCGCCGGCGATCTCGGCGAGGACGTAGGGGTGGGACTTCTCCCACTCGATGATCTCGGCGGTGCCGCCCCAGCGCTCGGTGGACGCCTTGAGGAACTCGGCGGTGGCCACCATCTGGTCGGGCTCCTGGCGGCGGCTGCGGATGCGGCACAGCTCCTGGAGCTCGGCGACGAAGGTGTCGAAGTGCTCGTCGACCGCGTCGAGAGCGGCCTGGAGGTCGAACTCGGGCATGTGGTGCTCCAAATCTCCGGGGGGTGCGGGTGGCCGGGGCGTCCGCCCGGCGGCCGGCGGGGGCGAGGAGGCGGGCCCCGCCGGCCGCGGGCGGACTAGTGGATGACGACTCCGCCGTCGACGAAGATCGTCTGACCGGTCGTCATGGCCGCCGCGGGGCTGAGGAGGTGGGTGACGGTGAGGGCCACGTCGCGCGGGCCGGCCATGCGGCCGAGGGGGATGCTCGCCATCTTGTCCTCCATGTAGTCACCGTTGGCGCGGACGTCCTCGGTCATGGCGGTGGGCACGATGGTCGGTCCGACCGCGTTGACGCGGATGCCGTCCGGTGCCCACTCCAGTGCCAGGACGCGGGCCATGTGCATGACGCCGGCCTTGCTGACGCAGTAGGCGAGGGTGTTCAGGACGGCGATGTGGCCGTTGGTGGAGCCGATGTTGACGACGCTGGCGTGCTCCCCGTCCTTGAGGGCGGGGTAGGCGGCCTGCGACATCCGGAAGGTGCCGGTGAGGTTGACGTCGATGACGTAGTTGAAGTCTTCCTCGGTGGTGGTGGCCGCCGGTCCGCGCCGGACTACTCCCGCGTTGTTCACCAGGTGGTCGAGCCTGCCGTGTGCCGCCAGGACCTCGTCGACCGTGTACTTGCAGGAGGTCGCGGAGGTGATGTCCACGTGGTGGCGGGTGTGCGGACCGCCGGCGGGGAGGACGTCCTCCCACTGGTCCTGCGGGAGGATGTCCGCGGCGGCGACGGTGGCGCCGAGTTCGGCGAGCCGGGCCGCGATGGCGGCGCCGATCCCGCGGGCGGCCCCGGTCACCAGGGCCACCCTCCCGTCGAACCGTACGGGGTCGCCTGCGGGGATCGAGGTGGTGTTCACGCGCCGATCACCGTGTTGTCCTCGGCCCAGAAGGCAAAGCGCTTCTGGGCGGTGCGGATGATGAAGTGCGCGATCAGACCGAGCACCGACAGGACCACGAGCACCGCGAACATTCCGGCGATGTCGAAGTTGTAGTTGGTCTGCAGCAGGAGGTAGCCGAGGCCCTCCTTGGCGCCGATGAACTCGCCGACGACCGCGCCGAGGATGGCGAAGACGATGCCGATGTCGAGGCCGGCGAAGATGAACGGCAGTGCGCTGGGCAGCCGCACGCGGCGGAAGATGTCGAACTTGCTGGCGCCGAACACGGTCATCATCTGGACCTTGTCGTTGTCGGCGGAGCGCAGGCCCTCGACGACGTTGACGAGCATCGGGAAGAAGGAGATGACCGCGGCCATCACGACCTTGCTGGTCATGCCGAAGCCGAACCAGACCACGAACAGCGGTGCGAGGGCCACCTTCGGGACCGTCTGGAAGGCCACGATGTACGGCATCAGGGTCTTCTCGATGAGCCTCACCTGGGAGATCGCCGTGCCGAGCAGCAGCGCGGTGCCGACGCCCAGGATGAAGCCGTACAGCGACTCCAGCAGGGTCACCTTCATGTGCGTCCAGAACAGGCTGTCGGACAGCTGGGTTCCGAGCGCGTCGACGATCTGGGAGGGCACCGGGAGGATGTACTCGTCGATGCCGAGGGCGGGGACGAGGAACTCCCACAGGAGCACGACCGTCACGAAGACGGCGGGAACCAGGATCCACTCGGGGTGGTCGCGCAGGTCGCGGCGGGCGCGCGGCTTCTTGGCCGCCGGGGGCGCCGGCGCCGCCTCGGGGGCGGACGCGGCGGCGGGCGCGGTGCCGTCGGTCTCCTGGTCTTTGTCGGTAGTCGTCATGAGCGGCCTCATCAGTCGATCACGCCTTGGGCGTTGAAGTAGGTGCGAATGCGCTCGACGTAGACGCCGGCGCGGTCGGAAGCCATGACGCTCAGGTCGCGCGGCCGTTCCAGGTCGATGTCGATGACCTCGGCGATCCGGCCCGGGCGGGGGCTGAGGACGACGACCCGGTCGGAGAGGAACACCGCCTCCGGGATGGAGTGGGTGACCAGGACGACGGTCTTGCCGCTCTCCCGCCAGATCCGCAGGAGTTCGACGTTCATGTACTCGCGGGTCATGGCGTCCAGCGCGCCGAACGGCTCGTCCATGAGGAGGACCGCCGGGTCGTGCACCAGGGCCCGGCAGATGCCGGCCCGCTGCTGCATGCCGCCGCTCAGCTCGTCGGGGTACTTGTTCTCGAACCCGCCGAGCCCGACCATCTCCAGCAGCTGGTCGGCGCGCTTGCCGTACTCCGCCCGGTCCAGACGCTGGATCTCGACCGGGATCATCACGTTCTGCAGGATGGTGCGCCAGGGCAGGAGGGTGGCCGCCTGGAAGACCATGCCGACCTCGGGCAGCGGCCCGACCACGTCTCGCCCGGCGACCCGGACGACACCCTCGGTCCGGGGGATCAGCCCGGCGAGGATCTTCAGCAGTGTCGTCTTGCCGCAACCGGAGGGTCCGACGATCGAGATGAACTCGCCACGCTTCACCTTCAGGTTGATGTCCGACAGCGCGTGTGTCGGTTCGGACTTGCGGGGCCGGTAGATCTTGTGCAGCCCGTCGAGCTCGATCCAGCTGTCGTCGTCGGCTTCCGCGGCGGCCGCTGCCGCTCGCGTGCGGCGGCCGAGGGTCTTGATGGCCATCCTGGCCTCCTGCCTTCCTGCTCCTGGCGTCGCCGCCGGCTACTTGGTGGCGCTCTGGGCCTTGCTGATCACGGCCGCCGCGTCGAAGTCGTTGGCGCCCTTCAGCAGGCTGTCGTTCCACAGGGCCTTGAGGTCGGGGTCCTTGGTGATCTGGCCGGCGGACTTCATGTAGTCGGCCGTCTTGGTCCAGGCCTCGTCGCTGATGGCGCCCCAGTCCTTGAAGGAGGCGGGCTCACCCTCGGCGGGCGTGGCGGTGGCCACCCAGGTCTTGAGGATCTCCGAGTCGTTCTTGATCCGGTCGTCCGCCTTCTGGCCGGAGAGGATCGCCGGGAAGACGGTGTAGCCGTCCTTCATGGCCGCCTCGGGGTTCACGGCGGAGAAGAGCATGCCCTTGTAGGAGGCCCGCAGGAAACGCTCGATGGCGTCGCCCTTCTTCTTCAGCGTGTCCTCACGCACCGCGTAGGTCAGCGAGCGGATGCCCTCGAAACGCTCGCCGTTCTCCAGGTAGGCGAACTTCTTCCCGGTGAGCTCGATGGTCGTGTACGCCTGCGTGTACAGGGCGAGCGCGTCCACCTTGCCGCTCTCCAGCGCCGTCAGCGCCTGGGTGCCGACACCGACCGGCACCAGGTCGACGTCCTTCTCCGGGTCCAGGCCGGCGTCCTCGACGAACGCGCGGGCGTACGGGGCGGAGCCGGACGCCAGGCTGATGACGCCGATCTTCTTGCCCTTGAGGTCGTCCGCGCTCTTGACCTTGCTGTCCGTGGTGGTGGCGATCCGCCACGGCCAGTTCTGCACCAGGCCGCCGACCGCGACGACCGGGACGCCCTTCTCGCGGGCGGCGAGGATGGCACCGGCGTCCGAGGGGGTGATGTCGGCGCTGCCGGAGGCGACCGCCTGCACCGCGGCGACCGAGCCGTCGGCGTTGATGGTCTTGACGGTGAGGTTCTCCTCCTTGAGGAAGCCCTCTTCCTTGGCCACCGCGTAGGTGGCGACCTCTTCCTTCGGGCCGGTGACCGCGGAGGCGACAGCCAGCTGGACCGTGGCGGCCTTGTTGCCCGAGGCGTCCGTGGATCCGCTGTCGGAGTCGGAGTCGCCGCCGCAGGCGGTGAGGGCGAGGAGGGCGGACAGCGTCACGGCGCCGGCCCCGACTCTGAGGGTCTGCTTCATGGTGCGTACCTCTTGCTGTTCGTTCGGTGGAGGGGTTTCAGCCGCGGACCGGGGCGCTTACCCCGGAGTCCGCGAGGTCGTTGTAGACGTGCTGTTCGGCGATGAGTCCGTCGCGCAGGACGAACACGTCGACGTAGCGCACCCCCTCGAAGGGGCGTCCTTCCATGTCCTCGCCGTAGAGCGTGCCGAGCGAGGTGACGGTCACCAGACCGTCGGGGGTCCGGCCCTCGTAGAAGAGGTCCCGGTGCTTGCGCACCCACTGGTAGCGGCCGCGCTGGTCGGCGACCATCTCGGGCAGCGAGCCGTACTCGGCGCCGGTGGGGAAGACGATCCGCGGGGAGTCCGCGAGCATCTCCTGCGCCTTCTCCAGCTCCCGGTCCTCGCAGAACTGCAGGTACCGGTCGATGGTCTCGGCGGGCGAGAGCGGTGCGGCGCCCATCAGCCGGTCTTCTGGAGGGTCGATTCCCACTGGTCGCGCAGCGGGTGCTCGGCCGGGCCACTCTCGGTGACGATCCGCATCAGGCGGGCGATCACACGGTCGCGCTGCTCGTCGAGTATGCGCTGCTCCTCCTCCGTGGGCTCCAGCGCGGAGAGTTCGCCTGCGGAGAGCACTCCGTGGCGGACCAGCAGCGCCTCCATGGCGTGCAGTCGCTGGTGGGTGACGTGGAGTTCGTTGCTCACCTGGAGGACCAGGTCGAACAGCTTGCCGATGTTGCGGTCGCGGAAGTAGTTGAACTCTTCGGACATGGTTCGCCTCAGTTCTCCGGCTTGGTGGCGGTCAGGACGGCCCAGGGGAAGTGCCACTCGCGGCGGTCTCCCCAGCCCTCGGGGCGCTTGCCCTCGCGGCGCTCGTCGAACGGGGTCCACGTGGCGCCGGTCAGGCCGGCCTCGGCGCAGACCTTCAGCAGGTCCGAGCCGAACAGGTCACGGAAGAAGGGCTCGTTGTTGCGCTCGGCGTGCTCGTACACCGTGGCGTCGCGGAAGATGTCCCCGGTGGGGTGGAACTCCAGGAAGGCCATCGTGCCGCCGGGCTTGAGCAGCCGGGCCGCCTCCAGGACGGTCTCGCGGATGGCGTCGCCGGGCATCTCGTGCAGCACCATCGTGCCGGTGACGACGTCGCAGGACGCCGCCTCCAGGCCGGTCCTGCGGCCGTCGCCCTGGCGGTAGCTGATGGCGGCGCCGTCGGCCTCGGCCTCGGCGTGGGCCAGGCGCAGACCGGGGGCGGCGAGGTCGATGCCGATGACCTCGGCCGTCGGGTACTTGTTGACGAGCGGGCGGGTGCTCTTGCCGAAGCCGCAGCCGATGTCCACGACGCGGGCGGCGTCGGGGATGTCGGGCAGGGCGGTCTCGGTGAACAGCCGGTGGAACTTGTAGCCGTCGTTGTCGCGGAGCATCACGATCCGTGCGCCCAGCTCGTAGACGTAGGCGCTCAGGTCGTCGGAGTAGAAGCTGCCGGGCTGGATGTGGATGTCGTAGTCCGTGTACCAGTCGGGCAGTTCGAGGTCCGCGGACAGCCGCAGGTCGCCCTGGGGCTCGGCGGGGATCTCGTCGAGCTGCTCGCGCAGCGCCGCCGAGCGGTCGACGACGGCCTCGCCGACGGTCTTCCACAGCATCTTCTGCTGCACCCGCTCCAGGTGGCTGTACCAGGGGTAGAGGCTCAGCTCGTGCAGGCGGTCGGTGGCGCCGTCGAGGTCGGCGGCGACGGGGCCGGTGCCCTGGTACTCCTCGGCGAGGGCCGGGTAGAGGGTGTCGGACCAGCGCTTGCGCAGGGCGAGGACGAAGTCCACCGCGGAACGTTCGTCGAGTGTGAGCTGGTTCTCGATGTCGATCATCAGTCTCTCCTTTTGCGATCGGTGCTGCGGTCGTGCGGGAGGGGCTCACCGCGGACGGGGTGCGACCGTCGTCGGGCGTGTGCGGGTGCGGGCCTTCGCCGGCGCGACGCGAGGGTGGACGTCGGCCGTGGGGGGGGGCGGGTGCTGCCGGCTCCGGAACGCGGACGAGGTGGAGCCGTCGTGAGGAGTGCGCGCGGTCCGGGATGCGTCCGGAGGCGGGCGCCGCGAACGGAGCTGCGAGGAGGCGCCGCGTGCGTCAGGCGCCGGTGGAGAGCGGGCCGGGAGGACGGGATGTGCCCTGCGGGCCCGGTGGGGTGGTCGGCCGGGGAGGCCGGCCGTCCCGTCGGCACGCGCGGTGGGGCGTGCTCCGGGAAGTTCGGGGGTGGTGCGGTGGGTGGTGCGGTGGGTGGTGCGGGTCAGACCGTGCGGGCGAGGAGTTCGGCGCCGCTGACGGCGTCGGTCAGGAAGGTTCCGGCGAGCCGGCCTTCGTAGACGGCCTCCAGCGCGGTGCGCGGGGCGTTGGCGTCGCCGACGACGTGGACGCGCGGGGCGCCTTCACGGGCGTCGAGTTCTCGGTAGATGCCGTCGTCGGCCACCGGCAGCGCGACATCCACGACGGCGGTGACGCCGGTGAGTTCCTCGGTGTGTCCGCTCAGGGTGTCACGCAGGACGAGGGTGGTCCCTTCGGCTCCGTCCACCTCGCGCATGACGTGGGCGCGGATCCCGAGTTCTCCCAAGCGCTTGGTCAGCGCCAACTTGGAGTAGGTGGTGATCTTCGCGGCGAACGAGGCCGTCGGCGACAGGATGTGCACCTGGGCACCTTCGCGAGCGAGTGCCTCGGCGAGCGAGGCCGCGGTCCAGGTGCCCTGGTCGTCGCGGACGAGGACCGTTCCGCGCAACGGCTCGGAGCCGCCCGCGGTGAGGGCCTCGACGGTTTCCTCCACATCGAACACCGGGGGTCCGCCGGGGAGTTCGCGCTTGGTGGGGCGGGCCCCGGTGGCGACGACGACGTCGTCGAAACCGTCGAGCCGGCCACCGGGCAGCACGTCGGCCGAGGTCACCTTCTCCCCGAGCCGTAGGGTGACGTCGCTGTCGGCGAGTTCGCGGGTCAGGTCGGCGATCATCAGGCCGAGCCGTTCCCGGCCGGGCACGGACGCCGCGGTGGTGACCTGTCCGCCGAGTTCCCGGCCGGCCTCGGCGAGGGTGACCTCGTGGCCGGCACGGCAGGACGCCAGCGCGGCCTCCATGCCGGACGGGCCGCCGCCGACGACGAGCACGCGCCGGGTGGGAGCGGTGCCGGTGGAGCGCACCCGCGCCCACTCACGTTCGGCTCCGACCTCCGGGTTGACCACGCAGGAGATCGGCAGGTTGGCCTCCAACCGGCCGACGCAGCCCTGGTTGCAGGCGAGGCAGGAACGGACCTCGTGGGCGCGTCCTTCCTCGGCGCGGCGCACCAGGTAGGGGTCCGCGATGTGCGGGCGAGCGAGTCCGACCAGGTCGGCCTCGCCGGCCGTGACCAGTTCCGCGGCCTCGGGCAGGCTGTCCAGACGGCAGACGGCGAGCACGGGGAGACCCGGGATCTCCTTCTTGAACAGGGCCGCGTGGTGGCGGAACTGCGCGTGCCCGAAGCTCATGTCGGCCATCTGCGTGCCGAGCGAGTAGCTGCCGTGGTAGGCGGCGTGGCTGGCGTGGACGTACAGCAGCGGGAACTCCTGGCGCAACAGGTCGACGATCTCGACCATGTCGGGGGGCGTGAGCCCGCCGGGCAGGAACTCGTCGGTGCTGACCCGGATCCCCATGGGGAGGTCCGGCGCCTGCTCCTGCACCGCGGCCAGTACCTCGCGGGTGAAGCGGAGGCGCCCGTCGAGGCTGCCGCCGTAGGCGTCGGTGCGGGTGTTGCTGAAGGGCGAGAGGAACTGCTCGATGAGGTGGCCGTGGCCGAGGTGGATCTCGACACCGTCGTAACCGGCCTGCTGCATGCGCCTTGCGGCGGCGCCGAATGCCTGCACGACGATGGCGATGTCGGTGGGTCCCATCGCGTGCGGGATGTGCGTGCCGGCAGCCCACGGCGTGGTGCCGGGCGACCAGGCGGCGGTGCGGGTGGCGTCGCCGTTGGCCTGCCGGCCGGTGTGCAGGAGCTGGGCGAACAGCTTCGTGCCGTGCGCCTGGACCGCTTCGGCGACAGCCGCGTAGGCGGGGATCGAGTCGTCGTCGAAACTGCCGAGGCTGATGTGCCGTCCCGCGCTCGTGGGGTGGACGCGGATGCCTTCGGTGATGATCAGGCCGACTCCCCCCTTGGCCCGCTCGCCGTGGTAGGCGACGTGACGGTCCGTCGGGTTGTTGGCGTGACCGAAATTCGTTGTGTGCCCGGGCACGAACACCCGGTTCCTCAGGTGGACAGAGCCAAGACTGAACGGAGAGAGTAGGGACGTTACGTCCGCTCTTGTCACTTGCGATCCCCCAATCCGAGGGCCTAAGCGCTTCCAGCGTTCCGATGATCGGTACACCGTTCGATTGATCGGAACAGTAAGGAATTCTTGATCGGGACGTCAATACATTACTAGCGAGTAGCTTTCATTAGTAACATTCGGACGATCCCACCACTTCGGCCAGCAGATTCAGCCAGCCCCGCGACAGGACCCACCGAACCCTTCACTCCTGGCAGACACTTAGAACTCCTAACGAAATGATCTTCGAGCTGGTTGGATCACTCCGGGACTGATGATCCGGGGGTGCGAGGTGGCGCGGCCGAAGCCGTGGGAAGACGATGACGAGCTGTGGGCGATGGTCGAGCCGCTGTTGCCCAAGGTCGAGCGGCGGACCCGCCACCCAGGACGCAAGCGGCATCCGGACCGGCTGGTGTTCCAGGGCATCCTGTTCGTCCTGCACACCGGGATCTCCTGGGAACACCTTCCGCAGGAGCTCGGCTTCGGGTCGGGCATGACCTGCTGGCGCCGCCTGGCGGAGTGGACCGAGGCCGGCGTGTGGCCCCGGTTGCACGAGGTCCTCCTCGCCGAACTCCGCAGCGCGAACGGCGTCGAGCACGTCTTCGCCGGCATGAGGACCTGGAAGATCCTCCGCGACTGCCGCCTCAAGCGGGCCCGGACCTGCTTGTGGGACTTGTTGTGGTCCCCCTTCCAGTCCGGTAGTTCGGCCTGGCCGCGCCGCCGGCGGTGCGGGACGACGAGTCCGGTGCCCGGATAGCCGCCGTCGGCGATCGTGACGGTGTTGCCAACGGCTGCCCTGGCGCCGGATTCCTCATCGAGATCATCCGTCCCAGGGCTCCGCGGATGGCCGAGCGGCTGGTCGACGACATCTTTGCCGCACTCGACGAGCAGACCGTCGTCGTCCCCGGCACCGGCACCCTCGACGTGATCGTTCCGTCCCTGGCGAAGTCGCTGGCTGCCGTCCATGAACAACGCCGGGCCCCTGGAGGCCCGGATCGAGGACCTTCTGGAGGCCCACCCTCTTTCCCAGGTCCTGACCTCGACGCCCGGCATCGGCGTCAGGACCGCCGCAGTCCTCCTGGCCACCGTCGGCGACGGCAGCTCGTTCCCGAGTGCAGGCGACCTGGCCTCCTACGCCGGCCCTGCCCCGGCAACCCGCCAGTCCGGCACGTCGATCCACGGCGAACACGCCCCCGAGGCGGCAACCGGCAGCTGAAACGAGCGATGTTCCTCTCCGCGTTCGCAGCCCTGCACGACCCCGCCTCCCGGACCTACTACGACCGCTGCCGAGCCCGAGGCAAAACCCACACCCAAGCCCTCCTCCGCCTCGCCCGCCACCGCACCAGCGTCCTGTTCGCCATGCTCCGCGACGGAACCTTCTACGAACCGAGAAGCCCCCGACTCGCTTGACGAAGGACATAGAGGCACCCCCCGCGAGGTCAGGTGGCTGGGATGCCGGCATACGCGCTTGCGTGCTCAGCCGCGTACGGGCGAACGCCTCCGGCCATGTGCCGCGCACCGACGGCGGCGTCACCGCAGCGTGATCTCCTCGCCGATCGACCACTCGCGGGCCGACGCGACGACCAGGGCCGCGGCCGCGGCGTCCTGCACGGCCACGCCTACCGACTTGTAGAGGATGATCTGGTCCGGCGCGGTGCGCCCCGGCTTGTCGCCGACGACGAGTTCGCCCAGCTCGGCGTGCACGTGCTCGGCCATGTCCCCTCCACGGTTCGATGATCAACCGAATTGCAGCGCCGGGGAGGGAGGGACGTGCTCAAGGTGTGGGCGCACCCCTCACACCGCCCGTCGGTATCCGTCGAGCACAGCTGCACACCAGCCAGAACCCCCAGCGGCAGACCGTCCCCGGACCGGCGAGGACCTGCCGGACCGCCAGGGGCAAGTGCTGGGACCGCGCCGAGGCCCTGCGCGCCGGCTTCCCCCTGCGCGGCGGCGACACCCGGCACGCGTCCTCGATACCCTCGACGCCTGGGCCGAAGCCCGCGGTCCCCTCAAACTCGCCCGGTCGCTCAGGGTGCGGTCGTGACCTCGAAGTCCCACGGCCGGGGCCCGGTACCGTCGTGCCAGGCACTCAGTTCGTCGCCATTCACGCACAGGATTCCGCACCGTTCGGCGTATTCCAGGGCGGGGGCGGTGAAGTCGCTCGTCGTGACGACCACGGCGATGTCGGCCTCGTGGACGGTGAAGCAGGTACCCCCGAACCGCTGGAGATCCTGGGAGCCTACCTTGTTGGTCTCGCAGTAGCGCTTGCACTGGACGATCAGGCGCCGCCCGTCCGGCGTGACGGCCGTGACGTCAGCGCCCAAGTCCCCAGCTCCTCCGACCACTTCGACATCCGAGCAACCATCACGCAGGCACAGGTCGGCCACGGTCTGCTCGAAGGCGTCGGGGTCGAGTTCGAAGCAGTCCACCGGCAGGTCGAGAACGGCGGTGGCCTCCTCCCCCGCTGCCGCCGCCGGACTGGGCGCCGGCGACACCTCCTCCGGGCGCAGAGGGTCGGCGCCGTACCCGAAGGCCGGTTCCGCCGCGCCTGCCGGGCACTCGACGGCCGGTAGCGCCACGGCCGCCGCCGTGCCGCGCACGCCTTCCGCCGCTGTAGGGCGTATGTCGCGGAGGTTGTCGGACGCGGTCTCGGCCGCGGCCTCCAGTGCCTCGGCCGCGCGGCGCGCGCATCTCGCGGCGGACAGCCTGCGCCACCGGGACCGCGAGGCGAGCACCGACGCGACCATCAGCACGGCGAGCAGTCCGGCCCCTTCCGGACGGCGTTCCACCATCCCCCACGCGATACGGCCCACCGATCCCACGAGACACAGGACGAGCGCCAGCAGGACGAAGAACACCGTGGTGGTACGCAGGTCGAACCGCCGGTCACCGTGCAGGCGCCGGCCGCGTGGTGCGGGTACGGTCATGCCGGACTTCCCCTCCCGAGAACAAAGATCGTCATCTCCTCGTTCCCAAGATCACCGACTTCACCGGTGGAGACAGCGAGCCGAGTTGGGGACGGCCGGCCAAGCGGCGTCGGCCCTCAGGATGCGGCCGCGCCGGTTCCGGCGTCTGCGCCACCCCCTGCCGGAAACAGCCAGACCTGCCCGTCGACGCCATCCGCACCACCCCGCTCTCGCGTGTGAGCTGGTACGTGGAAGGTAACGGTCGTGGCCGCATCGGCCGTCAAGACGATCGAGTACACCACCATGGAGCGCTGACCGTAGCCACGCCCCGCTGTCCCTCTCGGCGAGTCTGCAACGAGGCTCCCCTTCGTCCAGATCTCCGGTCCGCCGGGTCGGTGCTGCGCGACGGGTGGTTCGGGACAGGCGACGTGGGCCGGCTGGACAAACCCCGGGTGCTGGAGGAGCGCCTGCTGAGACATCCCCCCTGATCTCCCAGTGCCTCGTCGTCGGCGACAACCGTCCCTTCATCGCGGCGCTGATCACCCTGGATCCCGAGGCATCCCAGCACTGTGCCGGCTCCGCGCACAGCAGCACGCCCGGCCCCGGGAGACGACGATCAACGAGGAACTGCGTAGGAGAGAACCAGGGAGTCTGAACGGCGCATGTTTTCGCCCAGCAATGCATACTCCGGCCATGTCGGCCGCTTACGCCTGCACGATCGCGGGCGCGGCGCAGCTTCAGCGACGGTGTCATGAGGCAGTTGGCCGTGCTGAACTCGTGCGGGATGACCCGGAACGGGCGGATTGTCTCGGCCTGGGAGGCCCGTCTCATTTGGCAGTGCCCCGACGGCGGCTTCCTGGTCATCACCGGGCGCAAGAAAGGGCATCCTCATCACCAGCCCAACTGAGCCATTGAGGACTTGTCCGCCTGGATGACCGATGCCGTGCCCGACGCCGACCAGGCGCGGCGCGAAGAGGCGGATAACCTCGCCGTACGGCTCACGCTCAGCCACATGCTCCTGCCGGTGCCCGGGCAGGGCGACGTCTCCGAACGGGTCACGCGCGCGGTGTGCGCCGTTCTGAACGATTGACGTGCCCCACCGTTCGGCGGTCTTCGCCGACGCCCCCGTGAGCGCCTCCGCCCGCGCACCGAAGACGCCCTCGGACCGCGGTGGTCCTCCCCTGGCCTACGGGTGGGCTCCTCGCGAAAGGAAGGCCGGACGCTGCGTCAACTTCGGCCAGGGCTCGACTGTTTGAGACATTGAAAGATCAATAGTGTGACCCTCGAGCACAAGCATCTACCTCAAGGAGTCCCGTGTCCGCTGCCGCGCAGCCCCTCGACATCCTCTCCCCCGCGTTCGCGGCGGATCCCTACCCCATGTACGCGGTGATGCGGGAGAAAGAGCCTCTGATCTGGCACGAGGCCACCCAGAGCTACATCCTCTCCCGCTACGACGACGTCGAGCGCGTCTTCAAGGACAAGAAGTCCGAGTTCACCACGGACAACTACAACTGGCAGCTCGAGCCGGTGCACGGCAAGACGATCCTGCAGATGAGCGGGCGGGAGCACGCGGTGCGCCGGGCCCTGGTCGCTCCCGCCTTCCGGGGCAGCGACCTCCAGGAGAAGTTCCTGCCGGTCATCGAACGCAACTCCCGCGAACTCATAGACGCCTTCCGCGACTCCGGGTCCGCCGACATCGTCAGCGACTACGCAACTCGATTTCCGGTCAACGTCATCGCCGACATGCTCGGTCTGGACAAGGCCGACCACGCCCGCTTCCACGGGTGGTACACGGCCGTCATCGCCTTCCTCGGCAACCTCTCGGGCGACCCGGAGGTGACGGCCGCGGGGGAACGGACCCGGGTGGAGTTCGCCGAGTACATGATCCCGATCATCCAGGAGCGGCGCGAGAAGCCGGGCGACGACCTGCTGTCGGCGCTGTGCGCCGCCGAGGTGGACGGTGTCCGGATGAGCGACGAGGACATCAAGGCGTTCTGCAGTCTGCTGCTCGCCGCCGGCGGTGAGACCACGGACAAGGCGATCGCCAGCATCCTGGCCAACCTGCTGATGCATCCCGAACAGCTGGCAGCGGTCAGGGAGGACCGGAGCCTGATTCCGGCGGCGTTCGCCGAGACGCTGCGCTACACCCCGCCGGTCCACATGATCATGCGCCAGTCGGCCGTGGACGTCGAGGTCAGCGGCGGGACCATCCCGGCCGGGGCCACGGTGACCTGTCTGATCGGTGCCGCCAACCGGGACGAGCGGCGCTACCGCGAGCCCGACCGCTTCGACATCTTCCGTGACGACCTCAGCACGACATCGGCGTTCTCCGCCGCTGCCGACCATCTCGCCTTCGCGCTCGGTCGGCACTTCTGCGTCGGCGCCCTGCTGGCCAAGGCCGAGGTGGAGACCGGCGTCAACCA
Source organism: Streptomyces sp. SS1-1 (assembly GCF_008973465.1). NCBI lineage: Bacteria > Bacillati > Actinomycetota > Actinomycetes > Kitasatosporales > Streptomycetaceae > Streptomyces > Streptomyces sp. SS1-1. Next base: position 182,288 of record NZ_WBXN01000001.1, read on the forward strand.
GCTGCTGGACGCCATGCCAGATGTTCGGCTCGCCGACGGCTTCGACCCGGTGGAGCAGGGCGTGTTCACCCGCGGCCCGCAGTCGCTGCCGGTGCGCTTCACGCCGGTCACCACCTGACCCGCGTAAGGAGCGCGCCTCACTCCCTGAGGGCAGCGGCGCACGCCGCCAGGGCCGCCGTACACCGTGAATGGCCGGTGCCCGCGATCTCGCAGGCACGGGACCGGACGGCTGAGCGGCGGCCCGCTCAGTGTGCTGCCGGGGTGAACTCCACGGGCAGGGACTGCAGTCCCCGCATCCAGATGGACGGGCGCCAGGCCAGCTCCTCCGGTTCGACGCCCAGCACCAGGTCGGGCAGATGCTCCATGAGCGTCTCGACGGCCGTCCGCGCCATCACGTCCGCGAGGAGTGGGGCGGGGTAGGGACAGCGGTGTTCGCCGTTGCTGAAGGACAGGTGGGCGGAGTTCTCGGCGCCGACGTGGGAGTCCGGCCAGATCTGCGGGTCGGTGTTGGCCGCGGCGAGGCCCAGCACGAGGCAGTCGCCCTCGCGGATGAGCCGGCCCCCCAGCTGTGTGTCGCGCACGGCCCAGCGGCCGATGAAGTTCTGGGTGGGTGTGTCCAGCCACAGCACCTCGTTGAGGGCGTCGCCGACGCTGACCCGGCCGCCGGAGACGTTGACCGCGAAGCGCTCGTCGGTGAGCAGCAGACGCAGGGTGTTGCAGATCCAGTTGGCGGTGGGCTGCTGCGCGGCGGCGATGACGGAGATCAGGTCCTGGACGATCTCCTCATCGGTGAGCCCGGCCGGATGCAGCAGCATCCGCGAGGTGACGTCGGGGCCGGGCTGCTCCCGCTTCTCCTTCACGAGCTGCATGATGCGCGCACCGACACGTCCGTAGGCGGCCACGGGGTCTTCGCCCTCACCGGCGTCGAGTGAGATGCGAAGATCCTCGACGAGTTGCTCGGTGTCCGCGCTGCCCTGCGTCATACCGCACATCCACAGTACGGCGCGGGCCGGCAGCGCGTGGGCGTACGTGCTCATCAGCTCGGCGTGGCCCCTGCCGGAGAAGCCGGCGATGAGCTGCTCGGCGATCAGCTGGCATTCGCGGGCCAGTTCGAACTGGTCGACGCCCTCCAGTGCCTGGGTGATCACCCCGGCGCGGCGCTGGTGTTCGGCACCCTCGGTGAACAGGACGGAGGGCTGGTAGCCGACGAAGGGCATCAGGGGCCAGTCCGGCGGGATGTTCGGCCACTGGTTCCAGCGCCTGGAGTCCCGCGCGAACAGTTCGTCGTGGCTCGTGACGAAGGTGACCTCGGGATAGCCGAGCACGAGCCAGGCGGGGATGTCGTTGTCGAGCAGCACCGGCGCGACGGCGCCGTGTTCGCGCCGCAGGGCGCGGTACAGCTGGGCGGGCGTCTGCTGGTACTCCAGGCCGCCCAGGTGCACGGCCGAGGAGTGGGCCGGACAGCCGGGCGGAGGAGTGGCCCCGGGAGCGGGGCCGTCGGTGTCGCTCATGCTGTGCTCTCCTGCGAAAGTGCCAGCGCGTACAGATGGTTCACCAGGGTGATGAGGACCTCTTTGCAGGACGATCTGAGCCGGGCGTCGCAGTCGACCATCGGTACGTGCTCGCCCAGGGCGAGCGCCTGGCGGATCTCTTCGAGGGAGAAGCGGGCGTCGTCGCCGTCGAAGCGGTTGACGGCCACCACGAACGGCGTGCCGTGGTGCTCGAGCCGGTCTATCGCGTACCAGGAGTCCTCCATGCGGCGGGTGTCGACCAGCACCACGGCGCCCAGCGTGCCGGAGAACAGGCGGTCCCACAGGAACCAGAAGCGCTCCTGGCCGGGGGCGCCGAAGAGGTACAACACCATGCGCTGGCTGAGGCTGATGCGCCCGAAGTCGAAGGCCACGGTCGTGGTGTTCTTGTTCTCCACGCCTTTGGTCTCGTCGATGCCGTACCCGGCCTGCGTCATCACCTCCTCGGTGTTCAGGGGCCGGATCTCGCTGACGGAGCGCACCATGGTGGTCTTCCCGACACCAAAACCGCCTACGACGACGATCTTCAGGCCGGTCTCGGCGGCATCGGCCAGCGGCGTGCGCTGCGAAGGCAGCTCAGAGGTTACGGAGCCCATGGAGGACCTCCTGGAGCAGGGCGGTTTCGGGGAGGCCGGCGACGGATTCGGCGGCGCGGGGATGGCGGGCGCTGACCTTGCCCATGTCGTGCAGGTCGCCGAGCAGGATCCGCACCACGGTGACGGGCAGCGCCAGTTCGGCCGAGATCTCGACCACGGCCGTGGGATGCCGGCACATCTCCAGGATGCGGGCGTGCTCGGACTGCATCCCGGAGGCCGGCTCGCTCTCGCTGACGACCAGCGTCACCAGGTCGAAGAAGTCGTCGGCCTCGCTGCGCCCACCCGTGACCATGTAGAGCCGGTCGGGATCACCGACGTCCACGGGTTTGCGGATCACGTGGTGGCACCCCTGCTGGCGGGAGTACGGGGCTCGGCCCGCAGGTGGTCGCCGATCTGCTGGACCAGTTCGGTCATCTGGTGGCCCACCACGCCCGGGTCGGCGCTCTCGTCGGCGATGACCGCCAGGTGGGCGCCGTCACCGGCCTCCACGATGAACAGCAGGCCGCCGTGGAACTCGGTCATGGCGTGCCGCACGCCGCCGGTGCCGTCGCCGAACTCCACCGAGGCGCCTTGGGACAGCGCCTGGATTCCGGAACAGATGGCGGCCAGTTGGTCGGCCTGGTCGAGCGTCATGTGCTCCGTCCAGCACAGCTTCAGCCCGTCCCGGGACAGGACGAGGGCGTGGCGTGTGCCCGGCGTGCGCTCCATGAGGTTCGTCAGGAGCCAGCTCAGGCTGGTGTCAGTGGTCTCCATGGTGGGTGGGGCGGGGTGCGACCGTTCGCGGGTCACCCGGCCCGTACCTCCAATCCAACGAGGTGGGGCGATCAGTACGGGAGTGGTGGGCGAGGGCGCCCGGTGGGCTGGGGTGCGCGGCCTACTCGTCGCGCGGGGCCTCCTGCGGGTCATCGGCGCCGGCTTCCCCGGCGCCGTGCCGGCCGCGATGGAAGGCGCCGAAGCGGCTTCCCGCGTCGCGAGCCGGGCCCTGCTCCCCCGGCTGGGCGGGGGACGTTTCGGCTGTCGGCCGGGGGCGTCCCCGCTCTGCCTCGGCCATGGTGCGGCCCGGGGCACGCACGGGCAGGCCCCCCGCAGTGGCCGGTCCGCGCCCACGTGGGCCGGTGGCGGGGGTGTCCGTGTCGGCTGCGCGCGAGCGCACCGGCAGCGGCTTCTCCGTGGCCGGGGCCGGTCCGGGCGCGGGGACCGGCGCGGAGGCTGCGGCTTCCCGACTGCGGCGGGGACTCGCCGGGGCGACGGGCTCGCGCTGCTGGGCCATCAGTTGAGGCGGCAGGAGGACGACGACGCCGGTTCCGCCGCGCGAGGAGGGGCGGTAGTTGACGCTGATGCCGTACTTCGTGGCGACCCGTCCCACGACCGCCAGTCCCAGCCGGGTGCCCTGCAGCGAGGCCAGGTCGGTCACCCGGCCCGCGACAGCCTCCTCCGCGCGATGCATGGCGGCGTCGGACATCTTCAGGCCGCTGTCCTCGATCGTGACGACGAGTCCGGCGCTGCGTTCCTCCACGTAGACGTGGACCTCGTCGATGGGCGGCGAGAAGTTGGCAGCGTTGTCCATGAGTTCGGCCAGCAGGTGCATCACGCCCTCGGCGGCGAAGCCCGAGATGGCGGCCTTGCTGGAGTTGTGCAGGCGCACTCGCCGGTAGGCGGCGATCCGGCCGACCGCGCCGCGCAGTACGCTCTCGACCACGATCGGCTTGTTCCAGACGCGGCTGGAACGGCCGCCCATCAGAAGGGCCAGCCGGTCGGTCATCAGGCCCAGCTGCGACGTGCTGTGGTCCAGGCGCAGCAGGTCGCCGAAGACCTCCTCGCCGTGCCGCTCCTGCATGTCGCGCAGGTCGGCGAGCATGCTGACGGTCTTGGCCTGCACCCGGCTCAGAGCCTTGGCGGACGCCGCCTGGGCGGCGGCCGAACGGCGCTCGCTGTAGGCGAGTTCACGCACGAACCACTCGGCGGGGTCGCGCAGCAGCGGACTGCGCGGCCAGTCGAACTTGGCCAGGACGGTGTCCGCGGAGCTTCCCTCGCGCAGCAACGCGACGGCGGAGGGCAGCGTCTCGGCGGTCAGTCGCTCGAGTTCGGCGCTGCCCTGGGCCAGTTCGCCGCGCAGGGTGTCCAGTTCGGACTCGGCGTGGCCGGCTCTGCGGACCAGCGCGTCGAGCTCGGTGGCGAAGACATCCAGCACCTGGCGCAGGTGCGGATCGGACGGCGGCGTGACGCGAGCGAGGGCATCGGCGGTCCGGGTCCCGCCCTTCACCTGACGCACGAGGCCCGGCAGGGCGACGTTGACCAACTGCGAGGTGTCCGCGGCCTGCTGCATCGCGTGCTTGCGGGCCATCTCCAGCTCGTCGCTGCGGGATTCGGCTTCCCGGCGGGCCATGCGCAGCAGACGGGTGGCGACGGCGGCGAGAAGCGCCGAGCACACCCAGGCGACGACCGCGGTGCCGGTCACCCAGCCGCGGGCCTCGGCCGGGGCGACGACGATGACGGCCGCGGCGCTCACGGCAGTGACGAGGAGGGCGACAGGGAACACGGCCGGCGAGGAGCGCGCCCCTTTGGCACTCCGGCGCTGGCGGGGGCGGGCAGGCACTGACATTCCGGGGTCCCTCGGTCCTTGGCGGCAGGAGTCCTGGTGACGACTGGAGGTCGCCCTTGATCAGGGCGGCGGTGGGCGCTACTCGTGACCCTTCCGGGTCGGGAACGCCGCCATGCTAGCCACCGAGCCGTGCCTGAAAGCCCGGCCTGAGTGCCCTGCCGTCGCACCGGTTGAATTCGTCGGGAAACATCCATTGTCACGTGCGCGTGTGATATTTGACGTCGCCTCATCTCGACGGCCGTGAGGCGGACTTCAGGCAATGAGTCGGCGCCGAAGAGCGCGACCGAGACCGAGTCGGGGCCAGATACGGCGTGGCAAATGAACATTTTGAGCCAACTATCTGTCCCGGTTGACTCAAGGAAACCGCCGTGAATCAGCACAGTCTCGGCGAAGCGGCCCCGGAGACCGTACCAGCCCCAGGCGCCGGCTCACGGAGAGAGCGACGGGCCGGAGCGCCTCGGTGATCAGTGGATCGCCCTGCCGGAACCCGGTCGACTCGCCGGGCCCGCCGGAGGGCGTTTGCCGCACTACGCCTTGTTTCGGGCCAGGCACCGCCTCCGGGCGAACGACGCCGTGATCGACTCGGACGACGTCCCTTCTTCTTCACCCCTTCCTCGGCGGACGCCCGCCTCGCCGTCTCCGCCGTGGCAAGGACCCCCGATCGGCGCACCGTCGCCCGAACGGTTCGTCGCGGCCACCGTGTGGTCCTCCCCCTCGGGGCGAGACGACGGCATCGCACGGATCCGGGACGACCTGCTCCCAGCTCTCCTCGAGACGGGCCAGGTGCCGCTCGGTCCCCTGATCACCGAGCCCGCAGGCATCGAGCGAGAGCAGACGGAGGCACCTCGGATGCTCCGGCTGAGGCCCACGGGCCGCTCGCTCCTCTCCTGACGCCTTCGGGTAATCCGTAGCGGAACGCCGGGCTGATTGGTCCTGGATTCTTTTTCACCTGATCAGGTCTGGGACCAATCCGCGGGGCGAACGGAACCGGATTCCCGGCGTGAGGGACGACGAGAAGGATCAGCGGGTACGAACCCCTTGGCCCCGTATTGCGCTGGGTGCGCTCAGCGGCGTGCTGGCCGGCTTCGCCGCGCTGGCGGTGGCCGATCTGCTGGCAGGGCTGGCGCGGCCGCAGGCCGGCCCGATCGTCGCGGTGGGCAGCGCGTCCATCGACGCCACGCCGGCTGCGGTCAAGGACTGGGCGGTCCGTCGATTCGGCACGGACGACAAGTTCGTGCTGCAGGTCGGCATCCTCGCCGTCCTGACGGCGCTGGCGCTGACCTCGGGTGCGCTGGCGGTGCGTTTTCGTCGCGTCTCGGCCGCCGGGATCCTCCTCCTCGGAGGCGTCGGCGCGGCGGCCGCCGTCGGTCGTCCCGACTCCACCGGTCTCCCGGACGCACTCCCGTCCGTGGGGGGAGCTGCGGCCGGATCCCTGCTCCTTTACGCGCTGGCGGGCCGCCTGACCATGGTGGCGCGGTCGTCAGCGACCACACGACCGTCGGCGGTGACGGCAGCCGAGGCGAGTCCGCCGCCGTCCGCGGGCTGGGACCGGCGGGGGTTCGTCCTCGGGGCCGTTTCCGCGGCGGCGGTCTCCACTGCCGTGGGGGCGATCGGGCGGTCCCTGAACTCCTCGCGCGGCCGGGACGCCATCGCCTCGCGCGACGCGGTCGTGCTGCCGACTCCCGGATCACCGGCGCGATCCGCCGCGGGGAGAACCGGGCTGCGAGTCCGTGGCATCAGTCCCTTCGTCACCTCCAACTCGGCCTTCTACCGGGTGGACACCGCGCTGGTGGTGCCCCGAGTGGACACCGGCGACTGGCGGTTGCGTATCCACGGCAGGGGCGTACGCCGCCCGGCCCGCTTCTCCTTCGACGATCTGCTGGCCAGGGACCTCATCGAGCGGGACATCACCCTCACCTGCGTCTCCAACGAGGTCGGTGGCCCGTATGTGGGCAACGCGCGCTGGACCGGCGTACGACTGGCCGACCTCCTCGCCGAATGCGGGGTAGAGCCTCCGTCCCGGGGAGGGCCGGCGGACCAGTTGGTGTCCCGGTCGGTGGACGGCATGACGATCGGCACTCCGGTCGAGGACGTCATGGACGGCCGGGACGCCATGCTCGCCCTCGGCATGAACGGCGAGCCGCTGCCCTTCGCACACGGCTTCCCGGTCCGGATGGTCGTCCCCGGCCTGTACGGCTTCGTCTCGGCCTGCAAGTGGATCAAGGACATCGAGCTCACCACCTTCGACTCCTATGACCCCTACTGGGTCCGGCGCGGCTGGGCCCGCCGTGCCCCGGTCAAGACCGGGTCGCGGATCGACACCCCCAAGCCCTTCGCCCGGCCCGCGTCCGGCACCGTGATGATCGCCGGCGTCGCCTGGGCCCAGGGGCGTGGCATCGGCAGGGTCGAGGTCCGCGTCGACGACGGTCCCTGGCGGGAAGCCGACCTGGCCGCCCAGGACACGCGCGACACCTGGCGCCAGTGGTCCCTGCCCTGGAAGGCCACCAGAGGCGGCCACACACTCACCGTACGCGCCACCGACCGGACCGGCGCCGTGCAGACCACCGAGCGCACCCGGACGATCCCCGACGGCGCGAGCGGCCGGCACTCGGTCGTCGTGACCGTGGAGTGACCGCCCGCCCCGCGCAGGGCCCGCGAGCCCTCTTTCGAACCACTGTCCACACCACCACCAGCGCAGCCTTGTCATGCTGCACCGTCCAACAGGAGGACATGATGAACACCCGTATCCGCCGTGCCACCGGTCTTCTCGCCGCGGCCGCCGTGCTGCCCCTGGCTCTCGCCGCCTGCTCCGACGGCAGCAGCGACAAGGCCGACTCCTCCGACCGCGCGAAGGCTTCGGCCACGAGGAACAGCGACGCGTCGAGCGGCTCGACGGCGAGCACCATGGACCAGCCGTTCGGTCCGGCCTGTTCGGCGGTCCCGAAGAACGGGGCGGGCTCCTTCGACGGCATGGCCAAGGACCCCGTCGCCACGGCGGCCTCCCACAACCCCGCTCTGTCCACCCTCGTGACGGCGGTGAAGAAGGCCGGCCTGGTCGACACCCTCAACAACGCGCAGGGCATCACCGTGTTCGCGCCGACGAACGACGCCTTCGGGAAGATCCCTGAGGCCACCCTCGACAAGGTCCTCAACGACAAGGCGATGCTGACGAAGATCCTCACCTATCACGTCGTCGGTCAGAAGCTCACGCCGAAGGACATGGAGAACGGCTCCTTCGACACCCTGGAGAAGTCGAAGGTCATGACCTCCGGTTCGGGCGAGTCCTACACCGTCCAGGGATCCGCCAAGGTCGTCTGCGGGAACGTCACGACCGCCAATGCCACGGTCTACATCATCGACACCGTTCTCATGCCCAAGAGCTGACGCCACCGCGAGCCGCGCCGCCCGGCCTGCCCGGTGCCACTGACCGGGCAGGCCGGGCGGCGCGTCGTCCACCGGGGCATCCGCCGACGCCCGCCGGACGGGACCGGGCGGGTGCCCCACGCCACTTCCGCGCTCGCGGCCGACGCCCCCCGGGTCTCCGGCACCGGCCGTGTGCCCACTGCGCCGCACCGCGACAACGCGGACGGTTCGCGTGGGAAGCCCGCAGCGTCGCCGGGCTTCCCACGCGGCGCTCTCACGTCGGCAGAGCGAGCAGGGCGACCGGCACGGACGTCGGCTGCTTCGATCCACCGGCCGGCTCCACGGTGATCCCGACTTCCGAGGCCCCGTGGACCGCGCCCTGCATGAGGACCGTCTGGCTGCTGCGGTCGGGATCCATCAGGCCGGCCGAACGCATCTTCCCGCCGTCCGAGAACCACAGTTGGTACACCTTGCCTCGCGGAGGTGCGGGCATGTCCGAGCTGACGAACACGGCACGGTCCCGGCGGACCGAGACCACCAGCGTGCCCGCGCCGCCCCCCACCCGCGCCGAACGCGACGTGGCGTCGGGCGCGGCCAGCACTCCCGCCAGGTCGTCCGCGCGCCGCTCGGCCTGTGCGGCCTGGTGCTGAGCGTCCTCGGCGCGTTCGTGCTGCCACACGGCCGCCCCGCCGAAGGTGGCGGCAGCGGCCACACTGGCGGCGAGCGCCCACCAGGCCGGTCCCCGTCCTCGCCGGACGCCGCCGCCCGCGGGCTCCGGCGGCGCGGTCTCGGGCGAGACCTGTCGCACGCCGGTGATGCGTTGCAGGACCTGCTCCCGCATGGCGGGGCGCGTGCGCACCGTGGTGGTCCGGGCCAGGCGTCCGGTGGTGGCGGTGAACTCGGCGACCTCCTGCCGGCAGGCGTCGCACCCGTCCAGATGGCTCTCGAAGGCGGCGCGTTCCTCGTCGTGCAGCGCGTGCACGGCGTAGGCGCCGGTCAGCGTGTGCGGATCGGCGGTGGTCATGCGGTCACCCCCAGGCAGTCGCGCAGGCGGATGAGCCCGTCCCGCAGGCGGGTCTTCACCGTGCCGAGCGGCAGGGACAGCACTTCGGCGACCTCGCGATAGGTCAGGCCGCGGTAGTAGGCGAGCGTGACCGACTGGCGTTGCAACTCTGTCAGGGTGCGCAGACAGCGCCTCACCTGCTCTTGCTCCAGCCGGTTCTCGACCTGCTCGGTCACCTCGTCGTAGGCCGGCTGATGCGCGAGGAGCGCGGCCTTGGTGTCGCGAGCCGCCGCTGCCTCCACCGAGCGGACGCGGTCCACGGCCCGCCGGTGGGCGAGGGTGAGGATCCAGTTGATGGCCGTGCCCCGCTCGGGCCGGTAACGCGGGGCCGTGCGCCACACCTCCACCAGCACCTCCTGCGCCACCTCTTCCGACTGGGCCTGATCGCGCAGCACGGCTCGCGCGACACCGAGCACGGAGCCGGCCACGGCGTCGTAGACCGTGGCGAAGGCCTCCTGATCACCCAGCGCCACTTCGTGGACGAGCTGTTGCAGATCGGGCTGAACTGTCGGATTGCTGCCGATGTATACGGGTTCCTTCACCATGGCTCTCCCAGGGGGCGGTGAGGGCCGAACGGCCCCACGTAATCCGAGGCTGCTCGAGCCGGGGATTGGTCCCGTGGGTGCGAAGGCGGCGCGATCCGGGCGTCCTGCGCTCGCCGCGACCCCGTGGGCGGCCGGTGCGGATGCACACGGCTGACGCACCCGTTCGCGAGCAGGCCGAGGCTCACGAACGGGTGGCGCGCGGCCGGTTACGCCTTGGGGGGCTTCACGGCGATGTCGAGGTAGAAGGAGTCGATGCTGCGGACCGCCGCTTCGAACTCGTCGAGGTTGACGGGCTTGGTGACGTAGGCGTTGGCGTGGTGGCGATAGGCGCCGGTGACGTCGTCAGGGGCGGCCGAGGTGGTCAGGACCACGACGGGGATGGTGCGCAGTTCGGGGTCCTCCTTCACCACCGCGAGGAACTCGCGGCCGTTCATCCGCGGCATGTTGAGGTCGAGCACGATGAGATCGGGACGCTCGTTGCCCTGGTCGCGCAGGAATTCCAGGGCCGCGATGCCGTCGGAGACCTGGGTGATGTTGCGGGTTCCGCGTTCGGTGAGGGCGTCCTGGATGAGCAGGGCGTCGGCGGCGTCGTCCTCGACCAACAGCACGTCGTAGGGGCGGGTTGCGGCGGCGGCAGCCATGGTTCACGAGCTCCGGGGTAGGGGGGTGCGATGGGGTGTGTTGCTGGTGATCAGGCCCGGCCAGCGGCGCCGGGCTCCTTGCCGGCTCATGTTCACGGCCTGACCGATCTCCGGGTAGCCGGCGCCGTGCGCGGCTGCGGCGTGGGCTGCCTGGTCCTCCAGGTGCCGGACGCATTCCTTGACGCCGGCCAGGACCCGCAGGCGCGCCAGTGCGCCCTGGCGGGCCTCACCGGCGGTCCGGGCGAAGTCGGCCGAGAGGTCGCCGCTGTGCTGCGCCATGCAGCGGGTGAGTTCGTCGACCACCTTTGCCACCAGCGCGGTCGTCGCCCCGTCCGATGGGGCCGCGGTGGAAGAAGATCTGGGCATGACAGCAGCGTAGGGCTTTGATCTCCCCCGGGACAACGTCCGTTGTCATGTCACCGGTACAGTGTGCGTGTCGCGTGTAGATGTCGTGGCGCGAGTCGTTACTTGAGGGAGAGATTCGAACCGCGATGAGCAGAAGGTCGTCGCCCGCCGAGGGTGCCCTGTCCGCCTGGACCACCCGCCGCTGGCTGCGGGTCGGCGTCTCGGTCACCCTGTCCGTGTTGACCGTTCTGGGGGCACTGGGCGTTTGGGCGATGTGGCGCACATCACAACTGACCGACGAGGTGGTCGATCGCCGCACCCCTGCCCTGATCGCCTCGATCAGGCTGGAGGAAGCACTGGTCAACCAGGAGACCGGTATCCGCGGCTACGGACTGTCCGGCAGCAAGGACTTCCTGGCACCCTACCGACAAGGCGTGGCGGACGAGCGCTCCGCCCTCGCGGAGCTCAAACCCCTGCTGGCAGGCGACGACGGGGGCCTCAAGGATCTGGCCGAGGTGCAGGCGCTGGCCGGTACCTGGCATGAGCGCATAGCCCGCCCCGTGTCGACAGCGGCTCCGAACGACGTGGTCGAGGCGGCCGAGAAGCGCACGGCGGAGGGCAAGGCCACCTTCGACCGGCTGCGCACCGCCATGACGCGCCAGCAGGCCCACCTCCAGGACCGGCGCACCGAGGTCAGCCGCGAGCTGCGCACGGCCATGACCGTACGGAACTGGATGTTCACCGGCATCGCCGTCGTCATCGTCCTGGTCACCGTGCTCATCTTCGAGGGCCTGCGCCGCGGCATCACCGCTCCGCTCGCCCGGCTCGGTGCGTCGGCCCGTGACGTCGCACAAGGACGCTTCGACCGCTCCCTGGACGGCGCGGGCCCGGCCGACCTGCGCCGGCTGTCGGCCGACGTGGAGCTGATGCGTCGGCGCCTGGTCGCGGAACTCACATCCAGCGAGGAGTCCCGCAGGCTGCTGGACGAACAGGCGGCGGACCTCAAGCGATCGAACACCGAGCTGGAGCAGTTCGCCTACGTAGCCTCCCACGACCTGCAGGAACCCCTGCGCAAGGTGTCCAGCTTCACCCAGCTCCTGAAGCGGCGCTACGGGGGCCAGCTGGACGAACGAGCCGACCAGTACATCGACTTCGCCGTCGACGGCGCCAACCGCATGCAGGTCCTCATCAACGATCTGCTGGCGTTCTCCCGTGTCGGCCGTGTGCACAACGACCGCCGCACCGTGGACCTGCAGAGCGTGCTAGACAACGCCCTGGGCAACCTCAGCGTGGCCATCGAGGAGAGCGACGCCGAGATCACCAGCGACCCGCTGCCCACCATCGCCGGGGACACCACCCAGCTCACCATGCTCTGGCAGAACCTGCTCTCGAACGCCATCAAGTTCCGTAGTCCCGAACGGACACCGCGCATCCACATCAGCGCCGCCGTCGTCGACGGCGTATGGGAGTTCGCCGTCAGTGACAACGGCATCGGAATCGCGCCGGAGTTCCAGCAGAAGGTCTTCATCCTCTTCCAGCGGCTGCACACCAAGGACGCCTATCCCGGCACCGGCATCGGCCTGGCCATGTGCAAGAAGATCGTGGAGTTCCACGACGGGACGATCACCATCGACCCGGACCACCAGCCGGGGACACGGGTCGTCTTCACCCTGCCCGTCCCCACGAACGCTCCGACCGTGCCGGAGCGGGAGACACAGCCGTGAGCGACCACAGCGCGGGCGGTACCGAGCAGTACACCATCCTGCTCGTGGAGGACGACGACGGGGACGCCCTTCTCGTCGAGGAGCTCCTCTACGACACCGATCTGCCACACAGCCTGATCCGCTGCCGTTCGGCCGCCGAAGCCCGGGTGACGCTCGCCGGCACGCCGGTCGACTGCGTCCTGCTGGACCTGCACCTGCCCGACGCCTCCGGCGTGGAGACCGTCCAGGCGCTCCAGCCGGAGACCCACACCGCCGCCATCATCGTGCTGACCGGCCTGGCCGAGCCCCGGGCCGGGGTCGAGGCCCTCGCCGCGGGCGCCCAGGACTACCTCGTCAAGGGCAAGGTCGCGCCGGACCTGATGCAGCGCGCGGTGCGCTACGCCGTCCAGCGAAAGCATGTCGAGCGGGCCAGCGCCGCCCTCCAGATCGGGCAGCTCCGCGCCGAGGAGAACGCGCGTCTGGAGCGCGGACTGCTGCCCGAGCCCCTGCTCACCTCCGCCACCGTCAGCACCGCCAGCCGCTACTACCCGGGCGGGCACAGGCCCTGCTCGGAGGCGACTTCCTGGACGTCGTCCAGACCGACGACGGCCAGGTCCACGCCATCATCGGCGACGTCAGCGGCCACGGCCCGGACGCCGCGGCCCTCGGAGTGTGCCTGCGCATCGCCTGGCGCGCGCTGACCCTGGGCGGCCATCGCGACCAGCATCTGCTTCATCTGCTGGAACGCATACATGTCGCCGAGCGCACCGGCCAGGACCTGTTCGCCACCTGCACCCTCATCACCCTGGACCCCACCGCCGCCACGTGCACCCTGCACCTGGCCGGCCACCATGAACCGCTGCTGCTGACCAGCGCCGGCGCCCGTGAGGTGACCGCCGCCCACGGAGTCGCCCTCGGTGTCGCACCCGGCCTGGGCAAGTGGCCGTCGACGACCTTCCCCCTCCCTCCGCGCGGAGCTCTGCTCGCCTACACGGACGGCCTCATCGAAGGCTTCGCCGGCATCACCGGCACCCGGCTCGGAGTCGACGGCCTGCTCGGCATCCTCGACACGCTCCACGCCGCGGACCCCGGCGCCCACCTCGACGCGCTCATCGTCGAGACCCGCGCCCTCAACGCCAACCGGCACACGGACGATCTCGCCATCCTCCGCCTGGACTGGGATCTCGCATAAGGCCGGCCCACGGGCCGCTCCCCCGTCGGCGGCACCACCCGGTGCCGGGGAGCGAGGACGGCGGTCCTCGGCTAGTCGGCCGCCACGTCCGCCTCAGCGGCGCCGTCGGTTCCGGGGCGTCGGTAGGCGCCGTGCCACCAGATCCGGGCGAGTTCGCGGGCGAAGGCGCCGTCACCGCTGCCATCGTCGACGCTGATGTGGTGGGCGATCGCCTGCGCGCCTCCCCAGACGATGATGCGGCTGGCGGAGGCCGCGTCGAGGTCGGGCGGGGCGAGCCCGGCCGCCTGGTCAGCGAGCAGGGACCGCAGGGCGTTCACCTCGAAGCCCTCGAGGTCGGCCGTGTAGAAGTCGTGCACCGTCGGGTCGTAGGCGGCGGCCTCGCGCACCGCCGTGATCAGGCTCTGATGGAGGCGGTGCGTCTTGATCACGTCTTCGAAGAAGTGCGCGAGCGCCTCCGGCCCGGCGGCGGGATTCCACTGTTGTGCGTGCGTGAGCAGTGACTCCCGCAGGTCGTCGGTGAGCCTGACCAGTACGTCGGACTTGCTCTGGAAGTGCGCGTAGAACGTGGCCCGGGAGACGCCCGCCTCCTCCAGGATCCGCTGGACGCTGATCTCGGAGAAGGCTTCGCCGGACTCCAGGAGCCGCTGCAGGGTGGACATGACCTGGGCCACCGTCGCGGCCGAGCGTGCCGCGTGGTGGTCGGCCTGGCGTCGTGTGACGGGTCTCATCAAGATCTCTCTCGTACGTCCTCGGGCGTGTGCGCTCCGCGGGGTGCGGCGGAGTGCGGGTTCAGCGCACCACGGGCAGAGCGTATCCCACAGCCGGTCGGCTGCGTCGGCGTCCACCGACCACTTCGCCACACCGGCCATCACGTCGGGCCCGCCGTCGACGACCTCGGATTCCTGGTTGTCCTCGAAGTACCGGCCGGTCACGCCGTCGAGGAGGGGGGACGCGGCCAGCAGGGTGCTCGTGGCGGCGCCCTGCGCCGGGGTCTTGTAGTAGTCCGGGGTGACGAGGTTGCCGTCCTCGTCCAGCGCGCCGAGCGCTCGCAGGGTGGCCTCGTCGAGGTGACGGGCGAGGTTGGTGTGGATCCAGCCGGGAGCGCAGGCGTTGGCGGTGATGCCGTCCCCGGCCCACCGCCGGCTGATCCCGACGGCCAGCAGCACGTCGGCGGTCTTCGACTGCGCGTAGGCGACGAACGGGTCGTAGGGACGCTCCTCGAACTGCGGGTCGTCGAAGTCGAACCCGGCTCGCAGCTGTGCGCCGGAGCTGACCACGACGACGCGGGCGTTCTCCGCGCTCCTCAGGGCGGAGTGCAGGCCGACGGCCAGGGCGAAGTGACCGAGGTAGTTCGTGGCGAGTTGCAACTCCCAGCCCTGGGCGCTGACCTGGCGGGTCGGGAGCATCATCACGCCGGCGTTCGCGACGAGGCCGTCGAGCGGCCCTTCCCAGGATTCGCAGAAGGCACGGACGGAATCCAGGTCCCCGAGCTCGAGCGCGGCCGCCCGGGTGCCGGGGAACTCGTCGACGAGAGACCTGGCCGCGTCGGGGTTCCGGGTGGCGATCGTCACCTCGGCGCCGGCCCCGGCGAGCGCGCGGACCGTCTCGAGGCCGAGCCCGGAGGACCCACCGGTGACGATCATCCGTCGCCCGCGCAGGTCGACTCCGTCGAGCACCTCGGCCGCGGTCGCGCGCATCCCGAAGGGAGTGGTTATGGGCGTCATAGCTGTGTCCTGCCTAGTGGGGGCCGTCGTCACGGTGCCGGGGGGCGGGTCTGCACTCGACGGTCCGACGTCATCTTCCCTATCAACCATACAGCGTGTTCAGACAGTCTGTATTCCTCGCTGCCGCCTCGAGCGAGCTGCCACGCACGGTCACCCACCTCACGTGGGACTTCGAGCACTTCGGCTCCATATACGCCGCCGGTCTCCACCTGCTCGACCAGCAGCGCCAGGCCTGCCGCATCGCCCGTCACGCCCTCACCGTCACCGGTTGGGCCCGCAGCCCCTTCACATGCTCCGACTGGCCGACGAACTCTTCCCCGCCATGCATTGGCGTGACTGCCGAGTACCGGAAGAAGATCGAGCAGATCCGCGCGCCGACAGCGACCTGGATCACGCAGACCGCGTAGAGATGACCACACGGAAGCAAGCGGTGCTGCACAGGTGCCGCCGGCCGACGCAGCGCCTGGCACCGCACTTGCCGGCCAAGCACAGGACCCGTTTGCGAAAGTGTGAAATGGGGCAATCCTGCGCGGTGGTCGCCTCCCTTCCGTAGGCGGCTCGGCGCAGGTGGACCCGACTGCACATCACAAGATCCAGAGGCACGCGCGTTGAGTGACCAGGACCAGCCCGGGCAGACCGGCCAGCCGAGGGTTCCTGACCTGCGGCTGCAGCTGGATTCGGAGCTGGACGAGATCGGTGCGCAGTTGCGGGCTCTGGCCGATGCCAAGGACCGGCTGCAGGGCCTGCTGGGCGCCGTACTGGCGATCAGCGGGGAACTGGATCTCTCGGCCGTGTTGCAGCGCATCGTCACCACGGCCATGGATCTGGTCGGCGCCCGCTACGGCGCCCTGGGTGTCCTGCACGAGTCCGGCGAGTACCTCAAGGCCTTCATCACGGCGGGGCTGAGTGAGAAGGAACGCGCCGATCTGGGCGGGGTGGCGTTCCCCCATGGTCGTGGTGTGCTCGGCCATCTGATCCACAATCCCGAACCACTCCGTGTCGACGACATCCCCTCCCATCCCTCCTCCGCCGGCTTCCCGCCCGGTCATCCGCCCATGCGCACGCTGCTGGGGGTGGCGATCAGTGTCCGCGGCGAAATCTACGGCGACCTCTACCTGTCCGAACGTCTCGACGGCCGCCCTTTCGGCCCTGATGACGAGGACGTGGTGGTCGCCCTCGCCGGCGCCGCCGGTATCGCGATCGAGAACGCCCGCCTGTTCGGGCAGGTCCGTGACAGCGCGGAGGCCTTCCAGCGTCTGCTGCTGCCCACGCTGCCCGATCTGAGCCCCTTCACCGCCGCCACCGTCTACCGGCCGGCCGCCGAGCCCAACCGGCTCGGCGGGGACTGGTACGACGCCATGGTGCTGCCCGACGGCACGGTCGGCATCATGATCGGTGACGTCGGCGGCCATGACCTGTACGCGGC
This sequence comes from Streptomyces sp. SS1-1, assembly GCF_008973465.1. Lineage (NCBI taxonomy): Bacteria > Bacillati > Actinomycetota > Actinomycetes > Kitasatosporales > Streptomycetaceae > Streptomyces > Streptomyces sp. SS1-1. The sequence goes on from NZ_WBXN01000001.1 coordinate 199,017, forward strand.
AGCCGCCATGGCGCAGACCCACAGCATGCTCCGGGCGCTGCTGTACGACCGCCTTACGCCGCCCAGCGCGATCCTCGCCCAGCTGGACCGCACCCTGCACGCCACCGCGGACGTGCCGGTCACCACCGCGTGCCTGGCCCGCGTCGAAGCCGGCACCGACGGATGGGTCCTGCGCTGGAGCACCGCCGGGCACTTCCCGCCCCTGCTGATCAGCCCTGACCTGAGCACGGAGTACCTGCACGCCGAGCCCGGCCTGCCGCTCGGGTGAGCACCGGCGAGCACCGCCCCGACCACACGCGCTCCCTGCCCGCGGGATCGATCCTCCTCTTCTTCACCGACGGACTCATCGAGCATCCCGCCCATTCCATCGACGTGGGCCTCACCGCGCTCGCCGACCTCGCCGCCACCCACGCCTCCCGGCCACTGCACGAACTCGTGCAGGTCCTGGCCGATCATCACCCGAGCGACGGCCAGGACGACATGGCCATCCTCGCCCTGCGCATTCCGGTCAGCACCACTCCCCCACAGCCGCCGGTGTGAGCAGGCAGGGCACGAAGGCCTCCCGGCACCTGACTGACGGGCAGTCACCTCGTCCCGGTCACTGGTGGTCAGCACCGCGTCGGCCCATCGGACGGCTCCCAGAATTCTCGGTGTTCGCGAGCGTCCCGTGCCCGGCCCCGGCTGGCGCGTGCGAATCGCGTGCGCCCAGGACGGTGAACAAGGCGGATGCCAGCGCCAGTGGCGCGTAACCGAGCGAGATCTGTGGCAGC